>NZ_JBHWBS010000018.1:0-56572 GCF_042735655.1 Streptomyces sp. NPDC059567
CGCCGTCCCCAAGGCCGGCGGCAAGGTGGAGTACGGCGACGGCATCAAGGTCAGCCTGCAGGACGGCTCCAACGCGCAGTGCGGCTACCAGGACACGGCGTTCGGCTCCGCCGGGTTCACCCGGCCCATCACCGCGTACGCCCACCGCACGATCGAGGCCGACAGCTCGACCTGCCAGCAGGCGGGCGCCTACTACGTGCTGGTCGAGCGGACCTCCAAGGCGGTCTCCACGCCCGACGACTGGGAACTGGAGATCCGGTACCTCACCGAGCCCGGGGTGAAGCAGACCGGGCCCACCGAGCTGCCCGACAACTGGCCCTCCTCCTCGCCCCCGCCGCCCGCCGGCGGCCCGCAGAAGCGGCAGGGCGGCGCGGGCTTCCACGACGCCACCTCGCTGAAGCAGGGCGAGTGGCGCGCCGACATCAAGCCCGGGCAGACGCTCTTCTACCGGGTGCCCGTCGACTGGGGGCAGCAGCTCTTCGCCACCGCGGAGATCGGCAGCAGCCCCTCGGGCGCCACGACGTACGTGAGCAACGCGCTGGTCCTGTCGCTCGACAACCCGGCCCTCGGTCATGTCGACGAGGACACCCTCAGCTACGACGGCAAGCAGGCGACGCTGGCACTCGATCCGCACCGGCCGGTCGCGTTCGAGAACCGTTACTCCTCCAACAGCTACACGAACGCCCTGCGGTTCGCGGGCTGGTACTACCTGTCGGCCACGCTCAGCCCGGAGGTCGCCAAGGAATACGGGGACAAGCCGGTGCCGCTGACCCTGCGGGTGAACGTCACCGGCACGGCGAAGGCCGGGCCCGCGTACGACGGTGACGCCGGGGCCTTCAAGGTCACCGACGACGACCGGGACGCGGCGGCCAGCGGCGCGAGCGGGCCGCAGGCGCAGAAGAGCGACAGCATGGCCCTGGTCGCGGCGGCGGGCATCGGCGCCGGAACGGTGCTGATCGTCGGGCTCGGCCTGTGGACGCTCGCCGGGCGGCGCCGGGCGGCGCGGACGGCGCCGCAGGACGGGCCACCGCAGTTCGGACCACCGACGGCCTGGTAGGCCGGGGCGGCCTGGTCGGCGGGGGCGGGCCAGGTCGTGCCGGGGCGGCCTGGTCGGCGGGGGCGGGCCGGGTCGTGCGGCCCGGCCGGTCAGGTCTGGGTGAGCGCCCAGATGCCGACGGCGAAGCAGATCAGCGCGACGACCAGAACCGGGACCGCCACCTTCGGGGGCGGTCCCGGTCGCTTTGCCGGGACCGGGGCGGCGGGAGCGGCCTGGGCGGGAACCTGATGGGCGTGAGCGGTGTATTGACGAGTGGAGGCTTGGTTGAACGACACCGCGGCCGTCGGGGCCTGGGCGAAGTCCGGCGCGGCGGCGGGATGGGGGGAGGCCGTATGCGCGGATGGGGCGGCGACCGGGGGCTGCGTGGGGGCGGCGACCGGCTGAGGGGGCGGGGGCAGGTGGAAGCTGCCCGTCTCGGAGGGGCTCGGCGTCGGCACGGGCTGCTGTGGCTGGGCCTGTGCCTGCGGCTGTGCCTGAGGCTGCGCAGGGGGCTGTACGGGTACGGAGGTGGGGGTGGCCGGTGGCTGGGCCGGGGCCGGGGTCTCCGGGCCGTTCGGGCCGAATCCGGCGGGCAGCGGGCCGATCTGGTCGAAGACCTCGACCGGCTCTTCGTCCGGGCGGGCCTCGGGCAGCATCTCGACCGCCGAGGTCAGCGCCTTGCGCACGCCCGTCGCCGTCTTGAAGCGGGCCTGCGGGTCCGGCTGGAGCAGGCCCGCGAGGACCTGCCACAGCGGCTCCGGAATGCCTTCCGGGGCTCCCGGGGTCCCGTGCGCCATGAAGTACTCGATCAGGGCACGGGAGTCGGGCTTCTGGCCCTGGAGCAGATAGAGCGCGACCAGGCCGACCGCGAAGAGGTCGGCCGGGAAGTCGGGCTCCGAACCCATCATCTGCTCGGGAGCGAAGTAACCGGGCGTCCCCACCACGTAGTTGGTCTCGGTGAGACGGGGCTCGCCCTTGCGCATCGAGATGCCGAAATCGGACAGCCGCAGATGCGGCCGCCCGGTCCCGGTGACGTCGAGCAGGATGTTCGCCGGCTTGATGTCGCGGTGCACGACCCCCTCCGCATGCACCGCGGCAAGTCCGGCGAGCAACTGGTCCAGCAGGGTGCAGACGAAGCGCGGCGGCAGCGGACCGTAATCGCCGATGACGTGCGCCAGAGACCCGCCGGCCACCAGATCCATGGTGAACAGCACCTTGTCGTCGTCCGCGGCCCAGCTGGCCGGTGCGAGGACATGCGGGTGGTCGATCCTGAGCGCCTGCTCCCGGACGAAGCGGAGCAGCGTGTGGGCGTCGCTCTGCTGGAGCACCTTGGCCGCCACATAGCGGCGGCGGCGGTGGTCCCAGGCACGCCACACCGCACCGACGCCACCGCGTCCGATCGGGTCGATCAGCTCGTACCGACCAGCGAAGACCTCACCCATTGCGCTGCGCCCGCTCCCCGTCGTGCCGTCTCGTTCTGCCGTGTGTGCCGAACCGTCTGCTCTACGTCAGTTCTGGTGCGACTCGTAGTGCGCGACCGCATCTGCGGTACGCCCGGCGCCGTACACCCGGAGGAACTCTGCCAGTTCCGGGTGGGCCGGGGCGAGGGAGTCCGCCGCATCGATGATGTCTCCCGCCGCCGCGACCGAGCGCAGCAGCGACTGGATCTCGCGGACCACGCGGCGCACGGTCGGCGCGCCCGAGCTGGTCGTGGTCTGGCTGGTGCCGGTCAGCACGGAGCCGCCCTGGGACTTCTTGATCTCGTCCATGCGGTCGGTGGCCTCGGCCGCGCTGACGCTGCCGTCCGCGACCTGACTGGCGAGCTCCTGAAGGGCCTGGACACGCTGCACGACGGCCGGGTTGCCGATCTTGGCCCGCTGGCCGCTCATCAGCTGGGAGAGCATGGGCGCCGAAAGACCGAGCACGGCCGCGAGCCTTGCCTGATTCAGCCCGAGATCGTCGATCAGGCGACGGAAGAGCGCCCCCAGTGGCTCTCCGTACCAACTGCGCTGAAGCTCTCTGGCTCTTGCCGTGGCTTCCTGCTGCGCTGTGTCCATTGCTTCTCCCCATCCCTGCGGTTCGCCACTGCGAACCTCGGTCAGCATCTTACGGAGCGTGGTCGCCGACGGGGAGTCCCAATCCTTTTGCGGGAAAGAGGGGGTGACCCGGTACTCTGTTCTCGTTCCGGGGCCTTAGCTCAGTTGGTAGAGCGCTGTCTTTGCATGGCAGATGTCAGGGGTTCGACTCCCCTAGGCTCCACTCCCAGAATGCCCTCTGACCTGCGGAAACGCGGCGTCAGGGGGCATTTTTCGGTGCGCGCGCCGGTGCGTGCGCCCGCGCGGCCGGACGGGACGCTCTGCGCCCTCGTCCTGCGCGGGCCGCCGTCCGTGCCCGCCGCCCCGGCCGCGACCGGCGGCGAACCGCGCCTCGCGGTGCTCCGGGACCGCCCGTACGCGCTGCTCACCTTCCTCAACGCGCTGCTGCTCCTGCGGCTCCCGCTGCTCGGCGGGATCTTCCTCGCGGCCTCGGCGGCGACGAAACCCGCGGTCCGATGGGCCCGGAAGGCGCGCGCGCAGGCGGAAGCCACCGGCGCGGCCACGGAGCTCGGCGGCGCCCGCTGAGCCGTACGGGTGGTGTTCATCGGAAGAACTGCGCGGAGGCGGCGTCGCTCCGAGGAATCGAGGCGCCCGTCCACATCATGAGGAAGGTACGAAAAGCGCGCAAATCGAAATGCACCATCCGAGAACGTCACGAAAGCGAGGGGCCATGGCCACCGCCAAGGTCAAGCAGTTCTGGACCGCCTTCATCTCCGTACTCTTCGCCCTGCTCGCCTCCGTCGGCCTGGCGTCCACCGCCACCGCCGCACAGGCTCCCGCCGTCCAGCAGCCGGAGGAGCCGGCCTCGTCCGCCGCCCCGGCCGCGCGCACCCAGGCCGTCGTACCGGCACAGCGGGCGGCGCATCAGTGGCCCGGCGTCCGCGACCGCTCCCTGCCGCCCACCATCAAGCAGCGCATCGGCGCCGAGGCGCACGGCTCCTCGCCCTCCGTCCGCCACCTGCCGGCCGGCGCCCCGGACGAGACCGCTCTCACGGACCAGACGGAGCTGACGGACATCGCGCTCGCCGCGAAGGCGTAGGGCGCAGGGAGTTCGTGCTCCCCGTGCCCCACGACCCATCGCGCCACCGCGCCACCGCGCCACGCGGAGGCAGTCCGTGGTCGGCGAACCCCGCGGTCAGCGACGCTCGTCGCGCCCCGCATCGGTATCGGTGTCGGCCTCCTTGGCCTCCACCTCGGGATCGAGAGCTCCACTGCCGTCGACGGACGACAGCGGCGACGTACGGGACGACGGTTCCGACGACCCCTCATCGACTTCGGTAGGAGCGGGCGGTTCGACCAGCCAGTCAGGGTTGGCCTGCTTGTCCCACCACTTCCAGGCGGCGAAGGCGCCGCCGAGCACCACGCCGAGGACCGCGAGTCCGATGGCGACGCGTCCGGCCTTGGCCCGACGCTCATGCTTCCTCACGATCTTCCGAATCTCCTTCGGTGTCACCTGTCCGCGCAGCGCGGCCCAGGCGGCCACCGAACGCGACCCCGCCTCATCGAGGACGGGACCGGTCGCGGCGACCGCGTTCTCGACACGCGGAACGGTGTAGTCGGCCGCCTGACGGGCGGCCTTGCGGGTGACGATCGCGGCACGTTGCGCGGCCTCGTCCACCCGCGGCGGTACATGGGGTGCGACATGGCACTCGTACTGCACACGAGCTTGCTTACGGGCCTGCTGAGCGGCCTTTGAGACTTTCGGCGCGAGCCGGACGCGCGCCTCGTGCGCATAGAGCGCGGCGTGGTCCTTGGCCGTGCCGGCGTACTGCGAGGCCTGCTCCTTGGCCGTGCTCGCGTAGGGCGCCACCACTTCCGCGGCGTGCAGCACGCTGTCCTTGGCCGAATCGGTCGCGGCGCGCACGCTGTCCATCCGGGTCACGGGATCCTCCTCCTCGGTGGCGGTGTCGGTTTTTCGCCTTTCCACCCATTTCGAAATCATGCCTGTCCGATCGCGGTCCGGCATGTGGGGCGGGCATCCGGGGCATCGCCCTGTCTCTTCCGTGCGAGGATGCGATGCGCGTCAGCGGAGACTTACGGAAGGCGGACCGTGGCCGAGCAGCTCTACGCCACTCTCAAGACCACCCTGGGCGACATCGAGATTCGGCTGCTGCCGAACCACGCCCCGAAGACGGTCAGAAACTTCACGGAGCTCGCACAGGGCGAGCGGGAGTGGACGCACCCGGCCACCGGCAACGTCGCCGCCGACCGCCTGTACGACGGCACGGTCTTCCACCGGGTCATCGAGGGCTTCATGATCCAGGGCGGCGATCCGCTGGGGAACGGCACGGGCGGACCGGGGTACGAGTTCACCGACGAGTTCCACCCGGAGCTCTTCTTCGACCGTCCCTACCTGCTGGCGATGGCCAACGCGGGCCCGGGCACGAACGGCTCGCAGTTCTTCATCACGGTCGGGGCCACGACCTGGCTGAACCGCAAGCACACGATCTTCGGCGAGGTCGTCGGCGCGGCGAGCAAGAAGGTCGTCGACACGATCGCCGCGACGCCGGTCAACGCGAACACCAAGCGCCCCCTCGACGACGTGATCCTGGAGTCCGTCGTCATCGAGACGCGCTGAACGACGCGCCGAAGACGCGCTGAACGACGTGCCGATCGGACCGCCGGTCGGTGCCCGTTCCGCCAGGGAACCTTTCCGCCCCGCTCATCCGTATCAGGAGGGCGGGGCGCTGCCTCGTCGCCCCATCTCCTCGGGAGGGACCTCCATGGAGCCGCAGTCCGGCCTGCCGCGCTGTTACCGCCACCCGGACGTCGAGACAGGCATCCGCTGCACCCGCTGCGACAAGCCGATCTGCCCGCAGTGCATGGTCTCCGCCTCCGTCGGCTTCCAGTGCCCGGACTGCGTACGCAACGGCTCCGGCACGGGTCACGCCCCCGACGCCAACCAGCCGCGGACGCTCGCCGGCGGGCGGGTGGCGTCCGACGGGCGCCTGGTCACCAAGATCCTCATCGCGATCAACCTGGCCCTCTTCATCGCCGTCCAGGTGGCCGGCGACCGGGTCGTGGACGAGCTGGCGCTGATCGGCTACGCCTTCAGCCCGTCGCTCGCCGAGGTGGTGGGGGTCGCGGACGGCGAGTGGTACCGGCTGGTGACCTCGACCGTCCTGCACCAGGAGGTCGCGCACTTCGTCTTCAACATGCTGGGACTGTGGGTCATCGGCGGGATCGTGGAGCCGGAGCTCGGCCGGATCCGCTACGCCACGCTCTGTCTGCTCTCCGGACTCTCCGGCTCCGCGCTCGCCTTCCTGCTCTCCCCGGCGAACCAGCCCTCGCTGGGCGCCTCGGGCGTCGTCTTCGGCCTGATCGGCGCCTGGGCGGTGCTCACCCGCCGACAGCGGCTGGACATGCGGCCGGTGATCCTCTTCGTGGGCCTGTCGCTGCTGCTGACCTTCACCCGCCCCGGAATCTCCTGGGAGGCGCACATCGGCGGCCTCGTCGGCGGCGCCCTGGTGACCTACGGTCTGCTGCACGCGCCGAGGGCCCGGCGGAACGTCGTCCAGTACACGGCCTGTGGACTGGTGCTCCTGATCGACCTGGGCATGATCCTCGCCCGCTCGGCCGTGCTCACCTGAGCGACGAGGGCTGTGGACGAGCTTCCCGAAAAGCTTTCCCCAGAGTTATCCACAGCGAGTGGTGGATCTTGTGCACCTCGTGGAGAACGACTACGCCCCTCACTCCTGAGCTGGGCTTTTCCAGCGGGAGTGAGGGGCGGGGCGCGCTTCCGGCAGGGGCGCCGCAGTCACACCGGCGTCAACCTACCCTTGAGTTATCCACAGATCTTCGTAAGTTATCCAGTGCTGTGCACAACGCTGTGGATAAGTTCAGGGCAAGGCTTGACGGGCAGAGCGGGGAGCAGCTACTTCCACTGCGTGGAGACGCCGAACCCGGCCGCGATGAAGCCGAAGCCCACCACGATGTTCCAGTTGTTGATGGACTTCACCGGCAGCGTGCCGTCGGTGACGTAGAAGACGACGATCCACACCAGCCCGATCGCGAACAGCGCCAGCATCACGGGAGCCACCCAGCTGCGGTTGGTCAGCTTGATGTTGGTGGCCTGCTTGGCGGGCGGGGGCGTGAAGTCGGCCTTCTTGCGGATACGTGACTTCGGCACGAGGGACTCTCCTGTCGATGCGCTGCGTGACCGCGCAGGGAACTGTGGCTGGCGCCGGGGCGGGACGACTGTGACGTAGGAGGACCACTGCGTCCCCCGGGCGTCCGTTAGCGTAGTGGTTCCGCGGCACCGAAGGGGATCAGGGTACGTTGAGCAATTCCGCCGACTCATCCCCCGGGCCGGGCCGAACCACTGGGTGGCGCCCCGTCCGGGTGCTGACCGCTGCCGTCTTCGCCCTCGCCGGACTGATCTTCGTGACCAGTTTCAACACTGCCAAGGGTACGAACATCCGGACGGACGCCTCCCTGCTGAGGCTCTCCGACCTGATCGAGGAGCGCAGCCACAAGAACGCCGGCCTGGACGAGTCCACCGCCGCCCTGCGCGGCCAGGTCGACGCCCTCGCCGCCCGCGACGACGGCTCCACCAGCGCCGAGGACGCCAAGCTGCGCGCCCTGGAGACGGCCGCGGGCACCACCCCGATCTCCGGGCAGGGCCTGACCGTCACCCTCAACGACGCCCCGCCGAACGCCCAGGCCGCCCCCGGCTACCCCGAACCGCAGGCCAACGACCTCGTCATCCACCAGCAGGACCTCCAGGCCGTCGTGAACGCCCTGTGGAAGGGCGGGGCCCGGGGCATCCAGGTGATGGACCAGCGGCTCATCTCCACCAGCGCCGTGCGCTGCGTGGGCAACACCCTGATCCTCCAGGGCCGCGTCTACTCGCCCCCGTACAAGATCACCGCCGTGGGCGACCGCGGGAAGCTGACCAAGGCGCTCGCCGACGCGCCCGCCGTCCAGAACTACCAGCTCTACGTGAAGGCGTACGGACTCGGCTGGAAAGTGGACGAGCGCAGGGCGGTGACTCTTCCCGGCTACTCCGGCACAGTGGATCTCCACTACGCGAAGCCTGTGAGCTGACTGCGGGGAGGCCCGGCCGGTGGCGGTGCGACTGATCGTCAGAACGTTCAGCGAGCTGTGCATCACCGTCGGGACCCTGATCGTCCTCTTCGTCGTGTACGTGATGTTCTGGACCGGCGTCCAGGCCGAGAGCGCCACGGCCGGCCAGATCGACACCCTGGAACAGGAGTGGATCGACCGGCCCGTCCCCGACACCACCGCGACCGCACCGCCCCCGAAGGCGTACACGGCCGGCAAGGGCATCGCCGTCATGTACATCCCCCGGCTCGGCGGGAACTGGGAGTGGCCCGTCCTGGAGGGCACCTCCACGGCCATCCTGAAGAAGGGCCTCGGCCACTACGCCGCCACCGCCCGCCTCGGCGAGACCGGCAACTTCTCCGTGGCAGGCCACCGGCGCACGTACGGAGATCCGTTCAAGGACTTCCCCCGGCTCCGCCCGGGTGACGCGGTCGTCCTCACCGACGGCACGACCTGGTTCACGTACCGCGTCGCACGCAAGCCCTATCGGACCGTCCCCACCGACATCGGTGTGATCGACCCCGTCCCCCGAAGGTCCGGATTCGACGGGCCCGGCCGCTATCTCACCCTCACCACCTGCGAGCCCGAGTGGGGCAGCAGCCACCGGCTGATCGCCTGGGCGCACCTGGACGCCACCCAGCCTGTGACGCAGGGCAAGCCACCTGCTTTGGCCGGCTGACCCCTGACAGCCCCGATCCCCCGTACTCTGGTGCCCGTAACGAACGGAAGGGGCAGTGGACGTCATGTACGGCTGGATCTGGCGGCATCTGCCGGGCAACGCGTGGATCAGGGCGATCATCTCGCTCGTACTCGTCCTCGGGATCGTCTACGCACTCTTCCAGTACGTGTTCCCCTGGGCGGAGCCGCTGCTTCCGTTCAACGATGTGACGGTGGACGGCCAGTGAGCGCGCGGATTCTCGTCGTCGACAACTACGACAGCTTCGTCTTCAACCTCGTTCAGTACCTCTACCAGCTCGGCGCCGAGTGCGAGGTGCTGCGCAACGACGAGGTCGAACTGAGCCACGCGCAGGACGGTTTCGACGGCGTCCTGCTCTCGCCCGGCCCCGGCGCGCCCGAACAGGCCGGTGTCTGCATCGATATGGTCCGCCACTGCGCCACGACCGGCGTGCCCGTCTTCGGCGTCTGCCTGGGGATGCAGTCGATGGCGGTGGCGTACGGCGGTGTCGTCGACCGCGCCCCCGAGCTGCTGCACGGCAAGACCTCGCTCGTCACGCACGAGGGCAAGGGCGTCTTCGCGGGCCTTCCTTCGCCGTTCACCGCGACGCGCTACCACTCGCTGGCCGCCGAGCCCGCCGCGCTGCCGGACGAGCTCGAGGTCACGGCGCGCACGGACGACGGCATCATCATGGGGCTGCGCCACCGTGATCTGGCGGTCGAGGGCGTGCAGTTCCACCCCGAGTCGGTGCTCACCGAGCACGGCCACCTGATGCTCGCCAACTGGCTGGAGCAGTGCGGCGACAAGGGGGCGGTGGGCCGGTCGGCGGGGCTCGCGCCGGTGGTGGGCAAGGCCGTCGCGTGACGGCGGAGTCGCCGTGGTTCCGGGCGACGAATCTGCCGGACGAGCCGGGGCCGGGGGAGCCGATGCCGACGGCTTCGTACGACGAGACGGCGTACCGGACCGCGCAGGGGTTCGAGACGCAGGCGTACGAGACGCCCGCCTACGAGGCGTACCAGACGCCCACGTACGAGACACCCGGGTACGAGACGCCCGCCTACGACGCGTCGGGGTACGACGCGTCCGGGTACGAGGCTGTGTACCAGCCGACAGCGGAGCCTTCCGTCGAGCCGGCGCCCGGGCCGACGCCCGAGCCGGCGCCTGAGACTCCCTACGAGACGCCCTACGAGGCCCAGGACGAGCCGTACGACGAGACGATGGCCCTGCGGACCGCCGAACCCGCCGCAGCCCCCCTCCCGGGCCCTGGCAGGGCCGAGCGCCGCAAGGCCGCCAAGGGACGCGGACGCCGGGGAGCGACGCCGGCGGAGCCGTCGGAGACGTCCTCCGAGGCCCCCGCGGCCCCGCTCTCGCGCGTCGAGGCCCGCCGTGCGGCCAAGGCCCAGAAGGACAGCGTCGGCGTCGTCGCGAGCCGCGTCGTGGGCGAGCTGTTCATCACCTTCGGCGTGGTCATGCTGCTGTTCGTCACCTACCAGTTGTGGTGGACGAACGTCCGGGCCGGCCAGCAGGCGAACCAGGCCAAGGGGCAGATAGAGGACTCCTGGTCCAAGGGCCGGGCGCCGGGCGAGTTCGAGCCGGGGCAGGGCTTCGCCATCATGTACATCCCCAAGCTGGACGTGGTCGTCCCGGTCGCCGAGGGCATCAGCAAGCCCAAGGTCCTGGACCGGGGCATGGTGGGCCACTACGCGGAGGGCACCTTGAAGACGGCGATGCCCGGCGACAAGCAGGGCAACTTCGCCGTGGCCGGGCACCGCAACACGCACGGGGAACCGTTCCGCTACATCAACCAGTTGGAGCCCGGCGACCCGATCGTCGTCGAGACCCAGGACGCGTACTACACGTACGAGATGGCGAGCATCCTGCCCCAGACGGCGCCGTCGAACGTGTCGGTCATCGACCCGGTGCCGCAGCAGTCGGGCTTCAAGGGGCCGGGGCGGTACATCACGCTGACGACCTGTACGCCCGAATTCACCAGTACGTACCGCATGATCGTGTGGGGCAAGATGGTCGAGGAACGCCCGCGGAGCAAGGGAAAGCCGGACGCGCTCGTAGGCTGAGACCCTCGACCTCACGACCCACACCTCAGACGGGACGACGCAGTGGCACGTGCGCGCAACCGGATCGCCGGAGTCATCAGTGTCTTCGGTGAACTCCTCATCACCGCGGGCCTGGTGCTCGGTCTCTTCGTCGTCTACTCGCTGTGGTGGACGAACGTCCTCGCCGACCGCGCCGCCGGCCGCGACGGCGACCAGGTCCGCGACCAGTGGGCGCAGGGCCCGGGTGCGCTGGACACGAAGGGCGGCATCGGCTTCCTGCACGTCCCGGCGATGGGCGACGACGAGATACTCGTCAAGAAGGGCACCGCGACCGAGACCCTGAACAACGGTGTCGCCGGCTACTACCTCGACCCGATCAAGTCGGCCCTCCCGCAGGACAAGCAGGGCAACTTCACGCTGGCCGCGCACCGCGACGGGCACGGGGCGAAGTTCCACAACATCCACAAGTTGAAGAACGGCGACTCGATCGTCTTCGAGTCCAAGGACACCTGGTTCGTCTACAAGGTCTACAAGACCCTGCCGGAGACGACGAAGTACAACGTGGACGTCCTCCAGCAGATCCCGAAGGAATCGGGCAGGACGAAGCCGGGCCGCTACATCACGCTGACGACGTGCACGCCGATGTACACCTCGGACTACCGCTACATCGTGTGGGGCGAGCTGGAGCGCACGGAGAAGGTCGACAGCGACCGCACACCGCCGGCGGAGCTGCGCTAGGTGTTCTGTCCCGGGAGGTTGTGGACGGGTGAGCCAGGTCTCGGCTGAGGGATCTTGAAGGGGTGTGCCCCAGATACGCCAGAAACCCGCCAGAACTTGATCTTGGACTGCTGAGTGCCTGACGCTGTCGGGGATCTTGGCGATGACGGTCGGCCATGCCCTCGATTTCTCAGTCTCCGAGATCCCCGACCTCGTCACCCGCGATCAGCTCTGCGTCTCCTCGCGGCGTCCAATAGCGGCCGCATCGGGTACGACGAGCAGCTTGCCGGTGGTACGCCGAGCCTCCAGATCGCTGTGGGCCTGGGCGGCCTCGGACAATGCGTAGCGGCCCGTTACGGTGACCTCAAGCGCCTTGGAGCGCACCCACTCGAACACATCGGCGGCCCGTCGGAGCAGTTCGGACCGATCGGCGATGAAGTCCCCGAGGCTGGGCCGGATCAGGGTCAGCGAACCGCCGTGGGCGAGCCGCATCGGATCAAACGGCGGCACGGCACCACTTGCCGCGCCGAAGAGCACGAGATGGCCGCGGCTTCGCAGGCTGGCGAGGCTCGCATCGAAGGTGTGCGCGCCGACGCCGTCGAAGACAACCGGCAGTCCCTGACCGCCGTTGAGCCGCCTCACCTCGGCTGCGAGATCGTCGACTGCGGAGGAAAGGATCACCTCAGCGGCCCCGGCACGCTTCGCCAGCTCGGCCTTCGCCGTGGTCGACGTCGTGCCGATCACCCTGCCGCCGAGATGGGTGATGAGCTGGGTCAAAAGCAGCCCCATGCCACCAGCAGCCGCATGCACGAGCACCGTGTCGCCCCGCTGAACCGGGTAGGCGTCCTTGACGAGATAGTGCGCGGTCATGCCTTGGAGGAGCACGGCGGCGGCTGTCTCGAAGCCGATATCGTCGGGCAGCGGCACCAGCCGGGAGGAGTCCACGACGGCCCGCTCGGCATACGTGCCGGGAATCTCCACCCAACCGACCCGGTCCCCGACTGCGACGTCAGCGACGCCGGGTCCAACTTCGACGACCGTGCCGGCGCCCTCAGCGCCCGGGGTGAAGGGCAGCGGGAGGCTGTACCGGCCTTCGCGGTGGTAGACGTCGAGGAAGTTGACCCCGGATGCGGCGACCTCCACGACCGCCTCGCCCGGACCCGGCCGCGGCTGGTCCACCTTGGCCTCCTGCAGCACCTCGGGACCGCCCACTTCGTACACCTGAATCGCTCGCATGGCCCTCCAATAACGGCTCATCCCCCACCAACCCCGTTGATGGCGATTAACGGCTCATCCCCCACCAACCCCGTTGATGGCGATCCGATTCCCGGCAAGCAGACCAGCCCGCCGCCCCCGCCGAGAGCTGAGACGCCTGCTTTGCACCCGGTGTGGATCACGACGTCTGCACCTGACCGAAAGGCCCTCGTACCCCACCGTAATGCCCCCCTGACCGAGACCGGCCGACTGCGTCTGGCCCGCTGTGCGGTCGAGGACGGCTGGCCCCTGCGCCGGGCCGCCGAACGCTTCCAGGTCTCACCGACCACCGCCCAGCGATGGGCCGACCGCTACCGCGCCCTGGGCGAAGCGGGCATGGGTGACCGCTCCAGCCGTCCCCATCACACGCCGCGCCGGACACCGACCCGGACCGAACGCCGGATCATCAAGGTCCGCCTCCTGCGCCGCTGGGGACCGGCCCGTATCGCCCACCTGCTCGGCCTGGTCCCCTCGAAGCTCGGCAACATCCCCGACGGCGGCGGACGCAAGGTCCTGGGCCGGCAAGCGGTCCGCAAGACCCGCAGGAACGCCGGCTACAGCTACCTGCACACCACCGTCGACGACCACTCCCGCCTCGCCTACAGCGAGATCCACGCGGACGAGAAGAAGCAGACCGCCACCGCCTTCTGGCAACGGGCCCACGCCTTCTTCACCGGCGCTGGGATCACCGTCGAACGGGTTCTGGCCGACAACGGCTCCTGCTACCGCTCACGCGACTGGCGCGACAGCCTGGCGGCGGCCGGGATCACCCACAAACGAACCCGGCCCTACCGGCCCCAGACCAACGGCAAGGTCGAACGCTTCAACCGCACCCTGCTCGACGAATGGGCCTACGCCCGCCCGGTCAGACATCGAACGCCGCGAAGCGTTCCCCGGCTGGCTCCACTCCTACAATCACCACCGCGGACACACCGCACTCGCAGGCAAACCACCCGCAAGCCGCGTCCCCAACCTAACGAGGCAATACAGCTAGGGCGGAAGCCCGGGCAGGCACCCGGGACGGAAAGAACCCGGCTCGGAGACAACGGGGAGGGCCCCGGCATCCTCATGGATGCCGGGGCCCTCCCCGTACTGCGTGCGGTCGCTAGTCGAAGATGCCGCCGTTGTTGCCGAACATCTTCACGTTGATCGCCTGGTTGGGCTGGCCCACCGTGCCCGCCTGGACGTCCTGCTCCTTGATCCTCGCGTTGGGATCGCTCGAGCCGTCCACGTTGCCGAGCTGGTAACCGGCCGCGGACAGCTGGGCACGGGCCTGGTCCAGCGTCAGGCCGAAGAGGCTCGGAACGGGCTGCTGCGTCTGCTGCGGGCCCTTGGAGACCTTCAGCGTGATCTGGACGTCCTTGGGCTGCTGCGACTGGCCCTCGGGCGTCTGACCGGTGACCGTGCCGGCAGGCTGCTGCGAGTCCTCCTGCTGCTGGGCGATGTTGGTGAACCCGAGCGCGTTGAGCTGCTGGATGGCGACGTTGACGTCCCGTCCGATGACGTCCGGAAGCGGCGTCTGCTTCTTCTTCGCCACCGTGATCGTGACCTCGGCGTTCTGCTCCGCCTTCGAGCCGCCCTTCGGGTCCTGCTTCAGGACGCGCCCGGCTTCCTCCTCGGACTCCTCGAACGCGATCTTGACCTTGAAGCCCTTGTCCTTGAGCGACTGCTCAGCGGTCTCCTGGGACTTCTCGACGACGTCCGGGACCTCGATCTGCGGCGCGCCCTCGGAGACGATCACCTGGATCGTCGCGCCGACGTCCATCTTCGTCGTGCCGTCGGACGCCGGTGTCTGGCTGCAGATCTTGCCCTCGGGCTGCTCGCACCGCTCCGAACCCGCCTGAGCCACCTTGACCTGGGCGTTGGCCGCCAGGCCTTCGGCTTCAGCGAACGTGTGGCCGACGAACTGCGGCACGGGCACCTGGTCGGTGCCCTTCTTGCCGTCGAAGATCGACTGGCCGATCAGGATCGCGCCCACCAGCACCAGGATGCCCGCGAGCACCAGCAGGATCGTCGAGGTGCTCGACTTCTTCTGGCGGCGGCGGTCCGGGCGGTCGTCGTAGCCGTAGCCGCCGTCGTCAGAGTTCATCGGCGGAAGCATCGACGTCTGGCCGGCCGGGTCGGCCTGGCGCAGCGCCGTCGTCGGCTGGTCGTCCGACGCGTAGCCGCCGTACCCGCCGCCGTAGCCGCCTCCGTACCCGGCCGCGCCCATCGCCGCGGCTGCGGCGACCGGCTGCCCGTCGAGGCAGGCCTCGATGTCGGCACGCATCTCGTCAGCGGACTGGTAGCGGTAGTCGGGGTCCTTGACCAGCGCCTTCAGGACGATGGCGTCCATCGACGGCGTGATCTCGGGGTCGAAGTTGCTCGGCGGCTGCGGCTCCTCGCGCACGTGCTGGTACGCGACCGCGACCGGGGAGTCGCCGACGAACGGCGGCCGGACGGTCAGCAGCTCGTACAGCAGGCAGCCGGTGGAGTACAGGTCGGAGCGGGCGTCGACCTGCTCGCCTTTGGCCTGCTCAGGGGAGAGGTACTGCGCCGTGCCGATGACCGCCGCGGTCTGCGTCATGGTCATGCCCGAGTCGCCCATGGCGCGCGCGATGCCGAAGTCCATGACCTTGACCTGACCGGTCCGCGTCAGCATGACGTTCGCCGGCTTGATGTCACGGTGCACGATGCCGGCGCGGTGCGAGTACTCCAGCGCCTGGAGGATGCCGACCGTCATCTCGAGCGTGCGCTCGGGCAGCAGCTTGCGCCCGGAGTGCAGCAGCTCACGCAGGGTCGAGCCGTCGACGTACTCCATCACGATGTACGGGATGGAGACCCCGTCGACGTAGTCCTCGCCGGTGTCGTAGACAGCGACGATCGCCGGGTGGTTGAGCGAGGCGGCCGACTGGGCCTCACGGCGGAACCGGGCCTGGAAGGACGGGTCGCGGGCGAGGTCGGCCCGCAGCGTCTTCACGGCGACGGTGCGGCCGAGCCGGGTGTCGTGGGCGAGGTAGACCTCCGCCATGCCACCACGGCCGAGCACCGAGCCCAGCTCGTACCGGCCGCCGAGGCGACGCGGCTCTTCCATAACTGATCCAGCCCTCTCCGTCTGTCCCGACCGCACCCGTGTGTGGTCCGGCGGTGTGCTGTTCGCGCATACGCTACCGGCCACGGGAAGGCGATCCGCCCCGGACCGGCACCTGATACCTGACCGGTACCTGGCCGGTGCCCGGCCGAAAGGTCAGCTCCTGCTCTTCACTACCGCCTTCATCACGGCCTTGGCGATCGGGGCGGCGAGGCCGCCACCGCTGATGTCCTCGCGGTCCGTGCCCTCCGAGTCCTCGACGATAACGGCGACCGCGACCGGGGAGCCCTGGTCGGTCTTGGCGTATGAGATGAACCACGCGTAGGGGCGCTTGGCGTTCTTCTCGCCGTGCTGGGCCGTACCCGTCTTGCCGCCGACCTTCACGCCGTCCATGTTCAGGTCGGCCTTGCCGCCGGTGCCGTTCGCGACGACGTTCTCCATCATCTGCTGGAGCAGCTGCGCGTTCTCGGGCGAGACCGGGCGGCTCATCTCCTCCGGCTCGTTCTGCTTGATCACGTCGAGGTTCGGCGCCACCAGCTTGTCGACCATGTACGGCTTCATCAGCTTGCCGTCGTTGGCGATCGCGGCCGTGACCATGGCCATCTGCAGCGGGGTCGTCGCGGTGTTGAACTGACCGATGGAGGAGAGCGCGTTTCCGCCGCGGTCGGCCTTCTTGTCGTAGACGGAGGCGGCCGAGCGGACCGGCGTGAACTGCTCGGCGTTGAAACCGAACTTCTCGGCCATCTCGGCCATCTTGTCGCGGCCGACCTCGTCACCGAGCTTGGCGAAGACCGAGTTGCAGGAGACCTCGAGCGCCTGGTTCAGGCTGGCGTTCTCGCACCCACTGGCGTGGTTGATCATGGGCTTGGTGGAGAGCGGGATCTTGTACGGCTCCGGCGTGTCCGTCGCCGCGTTGATGTCGGTGATCTTGCCGTTCTCCAGCGCCGCCGCCGCGGTGACGACCTTGAAGACGGAGCCGGGCGGGTAGATCTCGCGCAGGGCGCGGTTCTGCTTCGGCTTGTTCTTGTCGTTCTCCAGCGCGATCCACGCCTTCTCGTCCTTGCTGGAGTAGCCGGCGAAGGACGAGGGGTCGTACGACGGGGTCGAGGCGAGCGCGAGGATCTTGCCGGTGCTCGGCTCGATGGCCACGACCGCGCCCGTCTTGCTGCCGAGCCCCTCGAAGGCGGCCTTCTGGGCGGCGCCGCTCAGCGTCGTGACGACGTTGCCGCCCTTCTTCTTGTCGCCCGTGAACATCGACAGCGTGCGGTCGAAGAAGAGCCGGTCGTCGTTGCCGGTGAGGATGCCGTCCTCGATCTTCTCGATCTGGTTGGCGTCGTACGCCTGCGAGGCGTACCCGGTCACCGGCGCCCACATCGGGCCGTCGACGTAGGTCCGCTTGAACCGGTAGTACGGGTCCTGGGAGTCGACCGAGCCCGTGATCGGCTTGCCGTCCACGATGATGTTGCCGCGCTCGTTCGCGTACCGCTCGATCGTGACGCGCCGGTTCTTCGGGTGCGCGTTCAGCTCGTCGGCGCGGACGTACTGGATCCAGTTGTCGCGGAGCAGCAGGGCGAGGACCAGCAGGCCGCAGAAGATCGCGACCCGGCGCAGGGGCTTGTTCACGGTCGGACCACCTGGGTCATCTCGGCGTCGGGGGACGGGGCGGGGGCGGGCGCCGGGCGGCGCGCGGTGTCGCTGATCCGGATCAGGATGCCGATCAGGGCCCAGTTGGCGATCACGGACGAACCGCCGTACGCGAGGAACGGCATGGTCATACCGGTCAGCGGGATGAGGCCCATCACACCGCCGGCGACGACGAAGACCTGGAGCGCGAAGGCGCCGGACAGGCCCATCGCGAGCAGCTTGCCGAAGGGGTCGCGGGCCGCGAGGGCGGTGCGGACGCCCCGCTCGATGATCAGGCCGTACAGGAGCAGGAAGACCATGACGCCGGCCAGGCCGAGCTCCTCGCCGACGGTGGCGAAGATGAAGTCGGAGTTGGCGGCGAAGCCGATCAGGTCGGAGTTGCCCTGGCCGAGGCCGGTGCCCAGGATGCCGCCGGAACCGAACGACATCAGCACCTGCGTCATCTGGTCACAGGCGGCGGCCATGTTGGAGCCCTCGGGCGCCGTCTTCAGACACTCGAACGGGTCCAGCCAGGCGGCCACACGGGACTTGACGTGGCCGGCCGTGGAGCCGACGACGACCGCGCCCGCGGTGGACATCAGCAGACCCATGACGACCCAGCTGGTCCGCTCCGTCGCCACGTACAGCATGATCACGAACATGCCGAAGAACAGCAGCGACGTACCGAGGTCGTTCTCGAAGACCAGGATGAGCAGGCTGACGGCCCAGATCGTGAGGATCGGGCCGAGGTCACGGCCACGCGGCAGATAGAGCCCCATGAACCGGCGGCTGGCCAGCGCCAGCGCGTCCCGTTTCACCATCAGATAGCCGGAGAAGAAGACCGCCAGGATGATCTTGGCGAACTCGCCGGGCTGGATGGAGAAGCCGGCGACGCTGATCCAGATCTTCGCGCCGAAGACATCGGCACCGAGGCCCGGCACCAGCGGCAGCAGCAGCAGCACGAGGGCCGCCACCATCGAGATGTACGTGTAGCGCTGGAGCACCCGGTGGTCCTTCAGGACCAGCAGCACACCCACGAACATGGCGACCGCGATCGCCGAGTACAGCATCTGGCTGGGCGCGTCCGGGGTGAACGTCTTGTACCGGGAGATGATGCGCGGCGACTGGTCCAGGCGCCAGATCAGCACCAGCCCCATACCGTTCAGCAGGGTCGCCAGCGGCAGCAGCAGCGGGTCCGCGTACGGCGCGAACTTGCGCACCACGAGGTGCGCGACGCCCGCGAGCAGGCCGAGGCCGAGCCCGTACCCGAGCATTCCCGCGGGCACCTTGCCGTCGATCGCCAGGCCGACGTTCAGATAGGCGAACACCGGGATGACGACGGCGAACGCCAGCAGCGCCAGCTCGGTGTTGCGGCGGCTCGGCGCCTCGATCGCGCCGATGGTGGTCGTGTTGGTGACAACGCTCATGGTGGTGAAAGGCCCCCTACGGGTGCTTACTGCTTGCCGCAGTTCGAGGCCAGCTTCTGCTCGTCCTCCGTGAGGGTGGGGCCCGGGGAGGGAGCGGCTGTGGTGGGCTTGGAGTCGGGGGTGGAACCGTCGGCGGGCGGCTTGCTCGCCTGGTCCGCGGCCTTGTCGGCGGCCTCACGGCGCTGCTCGGCCTTCTTGCAGGCCGAGGCCTGCGCCGAAAGCTCCGCGATCTTCGTCTGCGCCTTGCCGAGGCTGCCGCCGGCGATCGTGTCCTCGACCTGCTTGCGCTGGTACGCCGGCAGGTACTTGAGTTCGATCTCGGGGTGGTCCTTCTCCACCTCCGACAGCGAGACCCAGGCCAGGTCCTGGCTGATGCCCCGGTACAGCGCCACGTGCTCCTCGTTGGAGCCGACGTAGTACTGCGTCTGCGTCCAGCGGTAGCCGCCGTACGCACCGCTGCCGAGCACGGCCAGCGCCAGGATCAGGAAGAAGCTCCGCTTCAGCCACTTGCGGCCGCCGCGCTGCTTGGTGAAGTCCTCGTCGCCGTACGACCCGAACGAGCCCTGCGGGGGCATCCCGCCGTACCCGTGGTCGTCGCCGCTGCCGGGCGGACCGAAGCCGCCCGCCGGGGGCTGCTGGTGCGGCGCGGGGCGGCCGAGCCCGGAGGCACGACCGGCCGGCGTCTGCATCGCCCCGCCGTCCGCGGGCTGCACCTGGTTCTCGGCGACCGCGCCGACGATCACCGGGGTGTCGCTCAGCTGACCGGCGAGCGTGTCACCGCCGTCGACGTCGAGGACGTCGGCGACGATCACCGTGATGTTGTCGGGGCCGCCGCCGCGCAGCGCGAGCTGGATCAGCTCCTGCACGGTCTCCTGCGGGCCCTGGTAGCTGGCGAGGGTGTCCTCCATCGTCTGGTGGGAGACGACTCCGGACAGCCCGTCGGAACAGATCAGATAGCGGTCGCCCGCCCGGACCTCACGGATCGACAGGTCGGGCTCGACATGGTCGCCGCTGCCCAGCGCCCGCATCAGCAGCGAGCGCTGCGGATGGGTCGTGGCCTCTTCCTCGGTGATCCGGCCCTCGTCGACGAGGCGCTGCACCCAGGTGTGGTCCTGCGTGATCTGCGTCAGTACCCCGTCGCGCAGCAGGTACGCCCGAGAGTCGCCGACGTGCACCAGGCCGAGGCGCTGGCCCGTCCACAGCAGGGCGGTGAGCGTCGTGCCCATGCCCTCCAGCTGGGGGTCCTCCTCGACCATCATCCGCAGCTGGTCGTTGGCACGCTGCACCGCCGCACCGAGCGACGTGAGGATGTCCGAACTGGGGACGTCGTCGTCGAGGGTGACCAGCGTCGAGATCACCTCGGAGGAGGCGACCTCACCGGCGGCCTGGCCACCCATGCCGTCGGCGATGGCGAGGAGCCGGGGACCGGCGTAGCCGGAGTCCTCGTTGCCCTCACGGATCATGCCCTTGTGCGACCCGGCGGCGAAGCGCAGTGACAGGCTCATGCGCACCTGCCCCGTCGACGTCGCCTCGGGGTACAGCCGGTCTCGAGCCACACTGCCCACCCTCCGGTCGGGAGCCCGTGCCGGGACACGGCCGGGACCCCACGGTCCGCCGTGCGGCCCACCGTGAGGACCGCTTCGGCCCGCTCGCTCCGCTCGCTCATTGTCGTACTACTTCCGCAGCTCGATGACGGTCTTGCCGATGCGGATCGGCGCGCCCAGCGGAATCGGTGTGGCGGTGGTGAGGCGGGTCCGGTCGAGATACGTGCCGTTGGTGGACCCGAGATCCTCGACGATCCACTGGCCGTCCCGGTCCGGGTAGATCCTGGCGTGGCGGCTGGACGCGTAGTCGTCGTCCAGCACGATCGTCGAATCGTGTGCACGCCCCAGCGTGATGGTCTGCCCCTGCAGGGCGACCGTCGTGCCGGTGAGGGTGCCCTCGGAGACGACGAGTTTGGTCGGGGCGCCGCGGCGCTGCCGCCCGCCGCCCGTGTTCTGCTGCCCGCGCTGCTGGGGCGGCGCGGCCGCCTGCTGGCGCGGATTCTGCTGCGGACGGGCGTCCTGGCGGCGCGAACCGCGCTGCGTGACACGCGTGCCGAACAGGTCGCTGCGGATGACCTGGACGGCCACGATCACGAACAGCCACAGAACGGCCAGGAAACCCAGCCGCATGACCGTCAGGGTCAGCTCTGACATTGCCCCCGCTTCACCCTTCGGCTTGCCGGTAAACGATGGTGGTGCTGCCCACGACGATCCGCGAGCCGTCGCGGAGCGTAGCGCGGGTGGTGTGCTGCCCGTCCACCACGATGCCGTTGGTGGATCCGAGATCCTGGATCGTCGAGGGCGTTCCGGTCCGGATCTCGCAGTGCCGGCGGGAGACGCCGGGATCGTCGATCCTCACGTCCGCGTCGGTGCTGCGGCCAAGGACCAGGGTCGGGCGGGAGATCTGATGGCGGGTGCCGTTGATCTCGATCCACCGGCGCACCTGGGCGCCGGAGGAAGGCATGGGGCCGGGGCCACCGGCGGTGGGACGGCCGGCGGCGGGCGCCTGGCCGGGGCGCGGTGCGCCGGCGCCCGGCGGCGGGGCCGCGGGCATCGGCGGAGCACCGGCCGGAGGGTAGCCGTAACCACCCGGCGCATGACCCTGCGAGGGGCCGGCGGCCGGGGCCTGCTGCGGTGCGGCATGCTGTGACGAACTCGACGCGAGAGTGCGGCTGCGCACCCGGTACAGACCGGTGTCGAGGTCGTCGGCCTTCTCCAGGTGGACCTTGATCGGGCCCATGAAGGTGTAGCGCTGCTGCTTCGCGTAGTCCCTGACCAGGCCGGCGAGCTCGTCGCCGAGCTGACCCGAGTACGGGCTGAGGCGCTCGTAGTCCGGCGTGCTCAGCTCGACGATGAAGTCGTTGGGGACGACGGTCCGCTCGCGGTTCCAGATCGTCGCGTTGTTGTCGCACTCACGCTGGAGAGCGCCCGCGATCTCGACGGGCTGGACCTCGGACTTGAAGACCTTGGCGAAGGTGCCGTTGACCAGACCTTCGAGCCGCTGTTCGAAACGCTTCAGGACTCCCATGGGGCACCTCCTCCGTCGTTGTCGTCCTGGTACTGCTTACTGATCGTATCCACGCGTCGGGAAATCGGCTGGTTCCCCTTCTCTGCCCTGTGGACGAGTGTCACCTCTCACAGACCTTCCCCACGGATCGTAGAGGCGGCCTGTGGACAGTGTCCCGCACCCGGGGAGTGAGCAGGGGGACCGGGCGGGACGGTGGGGGCGGTCCGCCCCGTTCCTCCCGTTACCCTTCGGCTCCTCGTTCACGCCGAGTGTCCCTCCTCTCTCTGTGGATCCGTACATCCGTTCCGAGATCCGTTCCGAGATCCGTCCCGAGATCCGTCCCGAGATCCACCCTGTCTGTGCCGGGCATCCGTCCTGTCCGTCCCGGCTTCCGCCCTGTCATCCGTCCCGGCATCCGTCCCGGCATCCGTCCCGGTCCGGGTCTCCGTCTGTCCCTGTTCGTTCGAGGAGGGGGTCAAACAACGGATGTGAATCCACGGTCTGCGACGTGCTAATCTTCAGATGTCGCCAGGCGATCGCACCGAAAGGTGAGGGAGCCCGGAGCACACCCAATGCGCGGGTGGCGGAATAGGCAGACGCGCTGGATTCAGGTTCCAGTGCCCGCAAGGGCGTGGGGGTTCAACTCCCCCCTCGCGCACCAGACGGAAGCCCCGTAGGTCATCGACCTACGGGGCTTCCGCGTGTTGTGGACGTGCGCCCGCCGGTCGGCGGCCGGCGCGGCCGGCGAGTGAGACGTTCGTCGCGCCGGGGAGCGACGAAAGAGAGCCGCCGCGCGGGGCGGGCGCTGCCTAGGGTGCGAGCGTGGACGCGACTTCAAAGATCAGGGCCGGTATCCCCGCCGGTTGGAAATGGTTCGCGACGCCCGGCATGTGGTCGCGGCGCAGGACCGCCGGCGAAGTGGTGCTCGCTGTCGTCATGGCGCTGCTTGCCGCCGGCACCGAGGAACTCGCCGGCGAGGAAGGATGGCAGCTCGCCGCGGTGGCGCTGGGCGCCGCGGTCCTGTCGCTGCTGCGCCGCCGACTGCCCTCCACCACGCTCATCCTCACCGGCGGCCTCGCGCCCCTCCTGCCCGGCTTGCTGGTGCTGCTGATCCTCGTCGGCTGGTCCGCCGGCCGGTACATCGCCGGCGCCGGCCGGGCGCTGATCGCGTTCACCGTCGCGTACGTACTGAACATCGCCGCGTCCCTGGTGGAGATCTGGGACCTGCACCGGACCCTGACCGTCGTCTTCATGTCGACGCTGTACTACCTGGGGACGACGCTGGCACCCGGCCTCGCCAACCGGTACTGGACCCAGCGCCGGAGCCTTCTCCACGCCCTGCAGGAGCGCAACGCCCAGCTGCTCAGGGAACGCGCGATGGTGGCCTCGTCGGCCCGGCTCCGGGAGCGGCAGCGCATCGCCCAGGACATGCACGACAGCCTCGGACACCAACTGGCCCTCATCTCCGTGCACACCGGCGCCCTGGAGGTCGACCGGGAGCTGACCGACCGGCAGCGCGAGGCGGTCGGCGTCCTGCGGAACGCGTCGGTGACCGCCATGCACGAACTGCGCGAGGTCGTCGGCATCCTGAACGACGGCATCGAGGCACCGGTCGAGGCGCCCACCGCGCCCGTACGGGCCGGCGACGAATCGGGACGGGCGGCACGGGGGACCGCCGGCATCGAGGGGCTCGTCGAGGCGGCACGGGCCGCCGGGAACAAGGTGGAGCTACGACGGCTCGGGGAGTACCAGACCCTCCCGCCGGCCGCCGACCACGCCGCGTACAGGATCGTCCAGGAGGCGCTCACCAACGCCTACAAGTACGCGCCGGGGGCACCGATCGACGTCGAGGTGCGGTACGAGCCGGACTCCTTCGTCATCGAGATCGGCAACGAGCCGGTCGCCGACCCGCCGCGGGACGTGGTGAGCGGCGGGCAGGGGCTGACCGGGCTGTACGAGCGGGCCCGGCTCGTCGGCGGCATGGTCCACGCGGGCCCGGCCGACGGCGGCGGGTTCCGGGTCGCCGGCGTACTCCCCTACGGGGTGGTCGAAGCAGCGCCTTTGGTCGATGTGGCCGACGACTTCCGGCAGCAGTCGACGCGGCCCCTGGTCGGCGACCTTGGTCCGGTCACGGTCGGACCGGCCGACTGGACGTTCACGGAACGGGAGCTGGCGATGGCGATGCGCGGGGGCAGGAGCACGGGCCGCGGAGTCGCGGTGGGATGCGGGATCGCGTTCGCGGCCCTGGTGCTGCTGCTGGTGGCGGGGGGCTTCGGCATCTACTTCCTGGTCGGCGCCATGGAGAAGGGCATGATCGATCCGGGCGAGTACGACGCGGTCAAGGTCGGCGCGGCCGAGAAGGAGGTCCGCGACCAGCTCCCTTCCGGCGACACCATCGCCACCGCCGGTCTGCACGGCAAGGGCCCCGCGGAGCCCGAGGGGTCGAAGTGCCTGGTGCTGATGTCCTCGGAGGTCGTGGACAGCGAAGCAGAGCCGGTTTTCCGGTTCTGCTTCAAGGACGGCAAGCTGATCGAGAAAAAGTCGTACGAGGTCAAGCGCTAACGCTGGCCCGCCCGAATCGGTAGCCGTTGGGGAGTAGCTGTGACAGGGCAGCGCATCAGGGTCGTGATCGCCGATGACGAGCCGCTGATCAGGGCCGGGATCCGGATGATCCTCACCTCCGACCAGGACATCGAGGTGGTGGCGGAGGCCGCGAACGGGCGGGAGGCGGTCGAGCAGGCGCGGGCGCACTCCGCCGACGTCGTACTCCTCGACATCCAGATGCCGGTCCTCGACGGGCTCTCCGCCCTGCCCGAACTGCGCCGGGCGGCACCCTCGACGAAGGTGATCGTGCTCACGACCTTCGGCGAACGGGAGAACGTCCTGCGCGCCCTGGAGCACGGCGGCGCGGGGTTCCTGCTCAAGGACACGGCTCCGGCCGAGCTGATCCGGGCGGTACGGGCCGCGGCGGCGGGAGACGCCTACCTGTCTCCCGCCGCCACCCGGCACGTGGTGGAAAAGCTGGCCTCGGGACGCGAAGTGGCCCGCGCCGAGCAGGCGCGGACGCGGGTGGCGGCGCTGAGCGAGAAGGAACGCGAGGTGCTCGCGGTGCTCGGGGAGGGGTTGTCCAACGCGGACGCCGGGCGGCGCCTGCACATGAGCGAGGCCACCGTGAAGACGTACGTCAGCCGGATCCTCGCCAAGCTGGGGTGCGAGAACCGGGTGCAGGCGGCGCTCCTGGCGCGCGACGCGGGGCTTTAGGGGCTCGTCGTGGTGGGGGCGACGGGGCTGTTGTCGGGGAGGGCGGCGGGGCCGGCCGCGTTGTAGCGGAGCAGGTACGCGGCGAATCGGGCGAGGTCCTCGGCCGACCAGTCCTTGAGGCGTTCCTGGTAGGCGGCCCGTCGGCTCGCCTGGGTGGAGGCGAGGACACGGGTGCCCGCCTCCGTCGGATGCAGCACCTGGACCCGATGGTCCTCGGGGTCCGGCCGGCGCTCGACCAGACCGAGCTTCTCCAGGCCGCCGACCTGGCGGCTGACCGTCGACTTGTCCAGCAGATAGTGGGCGGCGAGATCGGTGGCGCGGCAGCCCTGCTGGTCGACGATGTGGGCGAGCAGCGTGTACGAGACGAGCGGGAGCTCGGGATGGAGCCGGGCGGCCGCGGCGCGGGCCCGGCGGGCGAACGCCGTCAGCTCCCGCTGGATGGTGTCGACCGAGGTCTCGCGCGGGGCGTCGGTCATGGTGCGCTCCTTGGGTCCCGGTTTGCTCGATGGCGGTTAGTTGTATAGTACAACGGTTGTTTAGTTGTAAAAGCCAACCATGGAGGTGGGTGCTCGTGTCCGAGTCCCCAGAGACCGTCGGATCGACATCGGCGCGAACGGCACCGGTCTCGGGATCGGCACCGGCGGGTGCCGCACGGGTCTCGGGATCGGCGTCGGCACCGGCGGGTGCCGCACGGGGATCGGCGTCGGCACCGGCGGGTGCCGCACGGGGATCGGCGTCGGCACCGGCGGGTGCGCTGCGGCACGTGCTCGGGCATCTGCTCACCCCGCTCCTCATGTGCCTCGGCATGGGACTCGCCTACCTCGGCGCCTTCCACGCCCCCCAGCCCCACGACCTGCGCGTCGACGTCGTCGGCTCCGGTCCCACCGCCCAGGTCCTCGCCCAGACCCTCCACGACAAGGGCGCCGGCGCCCTCGACGTCCGTACCGTCGCCGACCGGCAGACCGCCGTCACCGCCCTGCGCGAGCAGACCTCCTACGGCGCCTACATCCCCGGCACCCACCCCGAACTGCTCGTCGCCTCCGCCTCCTCGGACACCAGCGCCATGGCCGTCGAGAAGGTCTTCACCAAGGTCGCCGCAGGACAGGACGCGCCCCTGAAGGTCACCGACGTCGCCCCCGTCTCCGACGGCGACCCCACCGGACAGGGCATCTTCTTCCTGCTGGTCGCCCTCAGCATCGGCTCGTACGCCTCCGTCGCCGTCATCGGCGGCGCGGGTGCCGTCCTCCCCCTCCGGATCCGCGCCCTGCTCGCCGCCGGAACGTCGCTCGCCGTCAGCCTCATCGGCACCGTCTTCGCCGGACCGATGTTCCACCTCGTCGACCACGGACTCGGCGGAGTCTGGGCGATGTCATGGCTGTACTCGGCCGGCATCCTGCTGATCGGCGTCGGGCTCCACACCTTCCTGCGCCGTTGGACCACCCTCGGCGTGATGGTCCTGTTCGTCATGCTCAACTTCACCAGCTCCGGAGGCATCTACCGCCCCGAACTCCAGCCCGGCCTCTTCGCCGCCCTGCATGCCTTCTGGAACGGAGCCGGCTTCGTCGAGGGCGTCCGCGCCCACGTCTACTTCGACGACCACGCACTCGGCGGACATCTCCTCGTCCTCGCCCTCTGGTTCCTCGCCGGAGTCGCCCTCACGGTCGCCGCGGCGGTTGCCGAGGCCCGCCGACGGCGGGAGACGGAGGACGCGCTGGAGGAGCTGGAGGAGGAGCTGGAGGAGGCCGTCGCGGTCTGAGCGTCCCGACTCCGTTGTCCACAGGCCGTTGTCCACAGGGGAAGACGGGCCGCCTGACCCGGCGGTACCGTCATGCCCAGTTGATGTTGGGCAGGGCCACACCAAGTCGGGGGAGGACGTCTCATGGGCGAGATCCGGACGGTCGTACCGGAACAGCGAGGCACGGACAGCGGACGCGTTCCGCACGTGCCCGGGTTCGCACAGCGGGCAGCCGCAGGGGCGACGGACACCCCCAAGGAACAGGGCAAGTCCCTGCGCGAGCGCCTCCCACGCTCCACCCACAGCACGCTCACCCTCGCCGACGACCGTCCCGACGCCGTCCGCGCCGTCGAGGAATCCAGCCGCGACCGCGTGAAGGAACTCGCACCGATACGCGTCGGCAGAATGGCCGCCAGCCCCTTCGCGTTCCTGCGCGGCTCCGCCGGACTCATGGCCCACGACCTCGTCGGCTCCCCCGTCACCGGCGTCGCCGCCCAGATATGCGGCGACGCGCACGCGGCCAACTTCGGCCTCTACGGAGACGCCCGCGGCCGCCTCGTCATCGACCTCAACGACTTCGACGAGACCGTCGTCGGCCCCTGGGAATGGGACCTCAAGCGACTCGCCACCTCCCTGGTGCTCGCCGGACGGGAAGCGGGAGCGAGCGAGGACACCTGCCGGGCCGCCGCCTTCGACACCGTCGGCGCCTACCGACGCACGATGCGCCTGCTCGCCAAGCTCCCCGCCCTCGACGCCTGGAACGCCATCGCCGACGAGGAACTCGTCTCCCACACCGACGCCCGCGACCTGCTCGGCACCCTCGAACGGGTCTCGGAGAAGGCCCGGAACAACACCAGCGCACGCTTCGCCGCGAAGTCGACCGAGTCCGTGACCGACGCCGACGGCGGAGGCCGGCGCTTCGTCGACGCACCGCCGGTACTGCGCCGCGTACCGGACCAGGAAGCGGCGGCGGTCGCCGCCTCCCTCGGCGACTACCTGACCACCGTCTCCGAGGACCGGCTGCCGCTGCTCGCCCGGTACACCGTCCACGACGTCGCCTTCCGCGTCGTCGGGACCGGCAGCGTCGGCACCCGCTCCTATGTCGTACTGCTCCTCGACCACCGGGGCGAGCCCCTGGTCCTCCAGGTGAAGGAGGCACGGCCCTCGGCCCTGCTCCCCCACCTCCCGGCCGTCGGCTTCACCGTCCCCGACCCGGGACACGAAGGACGCCGTGTGGTCCTGGGACAGAAGCGGATGCAGGTCGTCAGCGACATCCTGCTCGGCTGGACCACCGTGCAGGGGCGCCCGTTCCAGGTGCGCCAGTTCCGCAACCGCAAGGGCAGCGTCGACCCCGCCGCCCTCACACCGGACCAGGTCGACGACTACGGCCGCATGACCGGCGCCCTGCTGGCCCGCGCGCACGCCCACAGCGCCGACCCGCGCCTGATAGCCGGCTACTGCGGAAAGAACGAGGAGCTCGACGAGGCGATCGCGGCCTTCGCCGTCGCGTACGCCGACCGCACCACGGCGGACCACACCGACCTGGTCACAGCGGTGAACAACGGCCGGATAGCGGCCGAGCTCGGAGTATGACGGCCGACGCCTGCCTGGCCACGGGCTGACGTCGCCGACGGGGGACGGGGGTGGGGCGGGGCGGGGGAGGGAGGGAGGGGGGAGGGGCCCCCGACGGGATCGTAGGCTGGTGGGGTGACGGACCGGAGCGAGGACGTAGGCGTGGACCAGGACGTGGACCAGGGCGCGAGCCCGGGTGGTGACGCCGGTGCGGAGCGGCCCGAGGCGCGGCTGGAGAAGGCCGTGCGGGTGGCCGAGCAGGCGCTGATCGAGTTCGAGATCGCGGTGGAGACGTTCCGGGTCGAGGTGGACAACTTCTCCCGGCTGCATCACCAGCGGCTCGGCCCGATGTACACCCGTCTCGACGAGCTGGACGCGCAGATCGCCGAGGCGCGGGCGGCCAAGACCGGGGATCCGGAGGATCTGCGGCGGGCGGAGGAGGCGCGGGCGGTCGTGATGCCGATGCCCGGCGTCGAGGAGCTGTTCCACGACTGGATCGACTCCGACGGGCTGTCCCCCGAGGCCGCCGCGATGCTGACCGAGCAGCCGGTGCAGCCGCCGAAGCGGGTCCGGCCCAGCGAGGAGGCCCGGAAGCTGTATCGCGAGCTGGCGCGGCAGGCACACCCGGATCTGGCGCGGGACGAGGACGAGCGCAAGCGGCGCGACGCGTTCATCACACGGGTGAACGCCGCGTACGCGCGCGGTGACGTCGCGCTGCTGCGTGAGCTGTCCGCCGAGTGGGCCGCGGGTCCGGTGCCGGAGGAGGAGCGGCTCAGCGAGAGCGAGGAGCTGTACGCGCGCCTTGAGTGGCTGACGCAGCGCAAGGAGCTGTTGACGCTGGTGGCGCGGGAGCTGGAGGACAGTGCGATCGGCGCGATGCTGCGGATGGCGCCGGACGACCCGGACCGGCTGCTGGAGGAGATCGCCGAGCAGCTGCTGGCGCAGGTCTCCGAGCGTGAGGCGGAGCTGGCCGCACTGGTGCAGTAGGTTTTCGTCAGAGCTCGGTACTGAATGAGAGAAGGCCCGTCCCATGAACTTCGCCCCGCTGCCCTCGGTGGAAGCGGCCTCTGTGCCGGCCGATGCCCTGGTGCTGGATGTCCGGGAGGACGACGAGTGGGCGGCCGGGCATGTCGTGGACGCGCTGCATGTGCCGATGAGTGACTTCGTGGCGCGGTTCGGTGAGGTGACCGAGGCGGTGGCCGATGGCCGTCGCGCGTATGTGATGTGCCGGGTGGGTGGCCGTTCGGCGCAGGTCACGCAGTATCTGGTGCAGCAGGGGATCGACGCGGTGAACGTCGACGGCGGGATGCTGGCCTGGGACGGTGCCGGGCGGCCGGTCGTGGGGAACGACGGCGGCCCGGGCTTCGTCCTGTAGGTGGCGGTTCAGCCGAGGGGGTGGGCGGCCAGCAGGTCGCCGAGGGCTTCCTCGTGGGCGGCGGCGGGGCCGAGGGCGAGTTCGAGCTGTTTGGCCCAGGCGTGGTAGCGGTGCAGGGGGTAGTCGGTGTCGGCGCCGAAGCCTCCGTGGAGGTGTTGGGCGGTCTGTACGACGCGGCGGACGCCTTCGGATGCCCAGATCTTGGCGACGGCGATGTCCGCGGCGGCGGGCAGTGGTCCGCCGGCTCCGGTGCTGATGCGCCAGGCGGCCTGCCAGAGGGTGACTTCCATGGCGCGCAGGTCGATGTAGCGGTCGGCGGCTTGGACGGCGACGGCTTGGAAGGTGGCCACGGGGTGGCCGAACTGTTCGCGCTTGCCGGTGTACTGGCTCGTCATGGTGAGGACGTTCTCGCCGAGGCCGAGGGCGAGGGCGCAGGTTCCGGTGGCGAGGACGCCGCGTAGCCATTCCCAGGCGCCTTCGGTGTCGATGACGTCGGTGCTGTCGAGGCGTACGGAGTCGAGGTGGAGTTCGGCGAGGAGTTCGCCGCTCGTGGAGTACTGCTCGGCCAGGGTGAGGCCGTCGTGGGTGCGGGGGAGCAGCGCGAGGACGGTGTGTCCGTCGGTGGTGTGGGCGGGGACGGCGATGCGGTCGGCGCCGTGGGCCCAGGGGACGGCGCTCTGGAGGCCGTCGAGGATCCAGGCGGTGCCGTCGCGGTGGGCGGTGACGGCGAGTTCGGCGGGGTCGTGGCCGGTGCGGCCGTTGGCGGCGGCGGTGAGGACGAGTTCGCCGCGGGCGACGCGGGGGAGGAGTTCGGTCGCCGTGTCGTCGGTGGCGTAGCGCTGGATGGTCATGGCGACCGCGCTGGTCTCCAGGAGGGGTACGCGGGCGAGGACGCGGGCGGATTCGCGGAGGACGAGGCAGAGGGCGATGGTGTCGAGGCCGGCGCCGCCGTGTTCGGGGGCGAGGACGAGGCCGAGGAGGTCGGAGGCGGCGAGGCGGGACCAGAGGGGTCGGTCGAAGTCGTCGGCGACGGCGTGGGGGGTGAGCGCGGGGCTCGGTACGCCGTCGGGTGTGACGCCGGAGAAGACCGCTTTGGCCGCCTCGACGGCCGCCTGCTGTTCTTCGGTGAAGGTGAAGTCCACGGCCATGCCCTCCCGTTGCCGATCTGACGGATCGTCAAGATAGAACAGGTTCTAGGCGAAGGGAATGGCCGCGGGGCCCTCAGCGGTCGAAGTCGAGCTCCACTTCCGCGGTGGCCGGGTGGGACTGGCAGGCCAGGACGTATCCGGCCTCGGTCTCTTCCGGCTCCAGGGCGAAGTTGCGGTCCATCCGGACCTCGCCGTCGACGAGGAAGGCGCGGCAGGTGCCGCACACTCCGCCCTTGCAGGCGTAGGGGGCGTCGGCGCGGGCGCGGAGGACGGTGTCGAGGAGCGTCTCGCCTTCCTGTACGGGCCAGTTGCCTGAGCGGCCGTGCAGGGTCGCGGTGAGGGTGGCGTGGACCGGTGCGTCGGCGCGGGGTGCCGGGGCGGGTGCCGAGCCGTCGTCGACGTGGAAGATCTCCTGGTGGATTCGGGTGCGGTCGACGCCGAGTCCGCGCAGGGCGTGTTCGGCGCTCTGGACGAGGCCGAACGGGCCGCACAGGAACCAGCCGTCGATGTCGGCGACGGGCAGGAGTGCGGGGAGCAGGCCGGTGAGCCGTTCCTTGTCGAGGCGTCCGGAGGGGAGGCCCGCCTGCTGCTCCTCGCGGGAGAGCACGGTGACGAGCTGGAAGCGGTCGGGGTAGCGGTCCTTCAGGTCGGCGACCTCGTCGAGGAACATCGTGGAGGAGGCGGTGCGGTCGCTCCGGACGAGGCAGAACCGGGAGTCCGGTTCCGCTGCGAGGAGGGTGGCCGCCATCGACAGGACCGGGGTGATGCCGCTGCCGCCGACGACGGCGGCGAACCGTCCGGGGCGGGGGGCGAGGGTGAAGCGGCCCATCGGTTCCATGACCTCGACGGTGTCGCCGACGGCCAGTTCCTTGAGGGCGTACGTGGAGAACTCGCCGCCGTCGACGAGCCGGATGCCGACGCGCAGGACGGGGTCCTGGCCTTCGGGGGTGGCGGCGGCGCAGATCGAGTAGGTGCGGCGGATCTCTTCGCCGTGCCGGGCGGTGCGACGCAGGGCGAGGTGCTGGCCGGGGGTGTGGCGGTAGGCCTCGCGCAGCTCGGGCGGGACGGCGAAGGTGACGGCCACCGAGTCGTCCGTGAGCTGCTCGACCTCGCTCACCCGGAGCGGATGGAACCCGGCCCGTCCGGGGCGTGAGGACTGCATCTACAACTCCTTGAAGTGGTCGAACGGTTCGCGGCAGGCCGTGCAGCGGCGCAGCGCCTTGCAGGCGGTGGAGGAGAACCGGCTGAGCAGTTCGGTGTCGGTGGAGCCGCAGTTCGGGCAGCGGATCGCGAGGGTGAGGGCGACGGGTCCGCCGGCGGGGCCTTGGGGGCGGGGCGGGGCGATGCCGAACTCGGCGAGCTTGCGTCGTCCTTCGTCGCTGATGTCGTCGGTGGACCAGGCGGGTGCGAGGACGGTGACGACGGTGACCTCGGGCACGCCGTGCTCGTGCAGTGCGTGCTCGATGTCGCTGGACATCGCTTCGATGGCGGGGCAGCCGGTGTATGTGGGGGTCAGCTCGACCTCGACGCGGCCGGGGCCGAGGACCTGGACGCCGCGCAGGACGCCGAGTTCGCCGAGGGTGAGGACGGGCAGCTCGGGGTCGGGGACGGCGCCGGCGATCCGGCTCAGTTCCTGCTCCAGGTCCGTCATGGTCACCATGCCGCCCCCGGGTGGCTGCGGTGCAGGTGCTGCATCTCGGCGAGCATCCGCCCGAAGGGCTCGGTGTGCAGGCCCTGCCGGCCCGCTCCCGCGGCCCAGGCGCCGGTGCGCGGCCCGTTGGGGACGGTGAGGGTGGCCTTTTCGAGGACGGCGGTGACGGAGGCGAGCCAGGCGCTCTGCAGGGCTTCGTGGTCGATGTCGAGGCCGTCGACGGGCTGGAACAGCTCGCCGGTGTAGCGCCAGAGTGCGTCGCAGGCCCGCTGCATCCGGTCGTGGCTCTCGGGGGTGCCGTCGCCGAGGCGCAGGGTCCAGTGCTCGGCGTGGTCCTGGTGGTAGGCGACTTCCTTGACGGCTTTGGCCGCGAGTCCGCTCAGGGGCCCGTCGCCGGTCGCCAGCCGGGCGTAGAGGAGCCGCTGGTAGGTGGAGAAGTAGAGCTGGCGGGCGATGGTGTGGGCGAAGTCGCCGTTGGGCTGCTCGACCAGCTGGGTGTTGCGGAAGGCCCGTTCCTCGCGGAGGTAGGCGAGCTCGTCCTCGTCGCCGACGAGGGAGAGCAGGATGCGGGCCTGGCCGAGAAGGTCGAGTGCGATGTTCGCGAGGGCGACCTCCTCTTCCAGGACGGGTGCGTTGCCGGCCCACTCCCCCAGGCGGTGGGAGAGGACGAGGGCGTCGTCTCCGAGGGCGAGGGCTGCGGTCGTGGTCGCGGTGGTCTGCGCGGTCACAGGTGCTTCACTCCCTCGGGGATCTCGTAGAAGGTCGGGTGGCGGTAGGGCTTGTCCGCCGACGGTTCGAAGAAGGGGTCCTTCTCGTCGGGCGAGGAGGCGGTGATCGCGGCGGAGGGGACCACCCAGATCGATACGCCTTCATTGCGACGGGTGTACAGGTCGCGGGCGTTGCGCAGGGCCATCTCGGCGTCCGGCGCGTGGAGGCTGCCCGCGTGGGTGTGGGACAGTCCGCGGCGCGAGCGCACGAACACCTCCCACAGGGGCCATCCGTCGGTGGTCATGCTCCTGCCTCCCCGTGCTTCTGCTGCTGTGCGTGCTTGTCGGCGTATGCCGCGGCGGCTTCCCTGACCCAGGCGCCGTCCTCGTGGGCCTGGCGGCGCTTGTCGAGCCGCTGTTCGTTGCAGGGGCCGTTGCCCTTGAGGACGTCCCAGAACTCGGTCCAGTCGATGGCGCCGAAGTCGTAGTGTCCGCGCTCCTCGTTCCACTTCAGGTCCGGGTCGGGGAGGGTGAGCCCGAGCGCCTCGGCCTGGGGGACGGCGATGTCGACGAAGCGCTGGCGCAGCTCGTCGTTGGAGTGGCGCTTGATCTTCCAGGCCATGGACTGGGCGGAGTGCGCCGACTCGTCGTCCGGGGGGCCGAACATCATCAGGGAGGGCCACCACCAGCGGTCGACCGCGTCCTGGGCCATGGCGTGCTGGGCCTCGGTGCCGCGGGAGAGGGCGAGCAGGGCTTCGTAGCCCTGGCGCTGGTGGAAGGACTCCTCCTTGCAGACGCGGACCATCGCGCGGGCGTACGGGCCGTAGGAGCAGCGGCAGAGCGGGACCTGGTTGGTGATGGCGGCGCCGTCCACGAGCCAGCCGATCGCGCCGACGTCGGCCCAGGTCAGCGTGGGGTAGTTGAAGATCGAGGAGTACTTCTGGCGGCCGGAGTGGAGCTTGTCGAGGAGCTCGTCGCGGCTGGTGCCGAGGGTCTCCGCCGCGCTGTACAGGTACAGCCCGTGGCCTGCTTCGTCCTGGACCTTGGCCATGAGGATCGCCTTGCGGCGCAGTGAGGGCGCGCGGGTGATCCAGTTGGCCTCGGGCTGCATTCCGATGATCTCGGAGTGGGCGTGCTGCGCGATCTGGCGGACGAGCGACGCCCGATAGGCGTCGGGCATCCAGTCGCGTGGCTCGATGCGCTCGTCGGCGGCGACGGCGGCGTCGAACACCGCCTCGTAGGCGGCCTGGGTCGCCGCCGTGGCCGCGTCCCGCGCGGACTGTGCGTCCTGTGCGCCCGCGGTCACCGCTGTCGCTGACGTCCCTGTGGTCATCGGACCCCCTACCGCCGGCCTACCGACCGATCGTTCGGTTGAATGACTTCAATGGTCGGTCGGCGGCCCGTATGGTGTCAACCCTGTGGATAACTGCGGTGGGACGGATCGGGGATCGGGGCGGGATGGACTCGTACGACGACACGGGCGCGCGTGAGGCGCGCCCAGCCACCGGAACGGAGCCCCGCACGGGCGCCGGGATAGCCTCGCTCTCGCTTCCGTACCAGGTCGTCGCGGCCGTCGCGCTGGCCGCCGCCGGCGTCTTCGCCCTGGTCCATCTCGCGATGGTGTTTCTGCACGTCGCGCCGTCGAACACGCTCACCAAGCAGCACGGAGCCGTCGTCGACGACTGGATCTATCCCGAGTTCGAGCAGAACTGGAAGCTCTTCGCGCCCAACCCGCTCCAGCAGAACAACGCCGTCCAGGTCCGCGCGGAGGTCGCGGCCGCCGACGGCTCCCGGCGCACCACTGACTGGATCAGTCTGACCGCGCAGGACACCGAGGCCATCCGCGGCAGCCTCCTCCCCAGCCACACGGAGCAGAACGAGCTCCGCCGGGCGTGGGACTTCTATCTGAACACCCACACCGAGGACCATCGGGCCCAAGGGCTGCGCGGCCGGCTCTCCGAGAGCTACGTCCGCCGGATCGTCATGCTCCGCCTCGACGAGCAGCGCCTCGACGGCACGGTGGAGCGGATCCAGCTCCGCTCCACCGTGCGCGCCGTCCCGGCCCCGTCGTGGAGCACCGAGAAGACGTCCACGGACCCCGTCCACCGGGAGTACCCGTGGTGGAAGGTGACCGCCGCCGATCTGCCCCGTGGTGCCAAGAACGACCGCACGGAGGCGGCCCGGTGAACCAGCCGTCCCAGAACCAGGTGCCCGAGAGTCAGGCGCGCGAAAGCCAGCCGTCCCAGAACCAGGTGCCCGAGAACCAGGTGCCCGAGAGCCAGCCGTCCCAGAGCCCGGCCCCGGAGAACCAGCCGTCCCGGAACCAGGCCCCCGGGCTGCACCAGACCTCCGGCGACCACGCGGCCCCGGGCGCGTACGCCGTACCCGGCCTGCCCCACGAGCCGGTCGACCGGCGGCTCGCGCGGGCCATCCAGCGGGTCACCGCCAACGCCCTCGGGCCGTACCAGAGCGCGATCATCCGGATCGGCTTCTCGCTCACCTGGCTGCTCTTCCTGCTGCGCGAGCTGCCCCACCGCCATGAGCTGTACGGCCCCGACAGCCCCTGGTCGTGGGAGATGGGCCGACAGCTGATCGCCGACAACAGCGCGTTCACGGTGCTGATGTGGTCGGACGGCGAGCTCTGGTTCGAGCTCGTCTACGTGCTCGCCGTGCTCTCCGCCGCGCTGCTGCTGGTCGGCTGGCGCACCCGCGCCGTGTCGGTGGTCTTCATGGTCGGTGTGCTGTCCCTGCAGAATCGCTCCGTCTTCGTGGGCGACGGCGGCGACAACGTCATCCACCTCGCCGCGATCTACCTCGTCCTGACCCGCTGCGGCCAGGTCTGGTCCCTGGACGCCCGCCGGGCGGCCCGCGAGGCCCGCGCCGCGGCCGACGGTCTGCCGCCCCGCCGCGACGTCGTCGGACCGCTGCTGTGGGCGGTCCTCGGCGGCTTCCTGCTCGTCGCCACCTACTTCCTCGGTGTCACCGGCTCCACCTGGCTGCTGGTGCTGATGTGGGTGCTGTGGCTGGCGCAGGCGCTGTGGTGGGCGGTGTGCCGCTACGCCCCGGGCGAGCCGCGCACGCTCCTCGACGTCCTCGCCAATCTCGCCCACAACGCGACACTCGTCGTGATCATGGCCGAGGTCTGTCTGATCTACGCCACAGCCGGCTGGTACAAGATCCAGGGTTCGCGCTGGCAGGACGGCACCGCGCTGTACTACCCGCTCAAGCTGGACTACTTCACTCCGTGGCCCGCACTCTCCGACTTCCTCGGCTCCAGCGGAGTGATGGTGATGGTGCTGACCTACGGCACCGTGCTGATCCAGGTCGCGTTCCCCTTCGCCCTGTTCAACCGCAAGGTCAAGAACGTCCTGCTGGTGGCGATGATGCTGGAGCACGCCGGGATCGCGGTGCTGCTCGGGCTGCCGCTGTTCTCGCTCGCGATGATCTCCGCGGACGCGGTGTTCCTGCCGACGGCGTTCCTGGTCTGGCTGGGCGTGCGGGTGGGGCGCGGCCGGGACAGGCTGCTGTCCCGTAGGGGTGGGAAGGTGCCCGACCAGCGCCGTTCGAGTGAGGAACCCGCCGCCCGTACCCTCGTGGGGTGAGCACCGCAGAGCAGTCCGAGCCGATCCAGTACGACGAGGGGTACGCCCCCGAGGTCGGTGTCGGGCCGCATCCGCTGCCCTGGCCGGACGGCGAGCGCTACGACCCCGAGCTGCTGGCGGGCGGGGACCGGCGCAATGTCGTCGACCGGTACCGGTACTGGACGCGCGAGGCGGTCGTCGCCGACCTGGACACCCGCCGTCACGACTTCCATGTCGCCGTGGAGAACTGGGGCCACGACTTCAACATCGGATCAGTAGTGCGGACCGCGAACGCGTTCCTGGCGAAGGAGATCCACATCGTGGGTCGCCGTCGCTGGAACCGGCGCGGGGCGATGGTCACCGACCGCTACCAGCATGTGCGCCACCACCCGGACACCGAGTCGCTGACCGCGTGGGCCGCGGCCGAGGGCCTGCCGATCATCGGGATCGACAATCTGCCGGGCGCGGTGCCGCTGGAGCGGACCGTGCTGCCGCGGCGCTGTGTCCTGCTCTTCGGCCAGGAGGGGCCGGGCCTCACCGAGGAGGCCCGGACGCATGCGGAGATGGTCTGCTCGATCGCCCAGTTCGGTTCGACCCGGTCGATCAACGCGGGTGCCGCGGCCGCGATCGCGATGCACGCGTGGGTGCAGCGGTACGCCGAGATCGAGGCTCCGGCAGGGCTCGCGGAGACCCCGTAGGGCCTCCGCGAGACCGTGGCTCACGCCTGGCGGCGGACCTCCACCACCCGGAAGCGGTTGGCGACGAAGGCCGCGTCGCACAGGGCCGCGTTCGCGGCCGGGTTGCCGCCGGAGCCGTGGAAGTCGGAGAACGCCGCCGTCTGGTTGACGTAGATCCCGCCCGTCAGGTTCAGCGAGAGCTGGGCCGACTCCTCCAGGCAGACCTCCTCGACGGCGCGCTCCGTGTCGGCCGAGGTGGTGTACGCCCCGACCGTCATCGCGCCCTTCTCGCGGACCGTGCGCCGCAGCAGCTCGAGGGCGTCGGCGGTCGAGTCGACGGAGACGGCGAAGGACACCGGGCCGAAGCACTCGGAGAAGTACGCGGCATCCGCGTCGGGCTTGGAGCCGTCCAGCTTCACGATGACCGGCGTACGGACGACGGCGCCCGGGAAGTCCGGGTTCGCGACCTCGCGGGAGGCCAGCGCCACCTCGCCCAGGCCCGCCGCGGCCTCCAGACGCGCCTTCACGTCAGGGTTGACCAGCGCGCCGAGCAGGGCGTTCGCCCGGGCGTCGTCGCCGAGCAGACCGCCCACCGCCGCCGCGAGATCGGCGACGACCTCGTCGTACGACTTGTTGCCCGCGTCGGTGCTGATGCCGTCGCGGGGGATCAGCAGGTTCTGCGGGGTCGTGCACATCTGGCCGCTGTACAGGGACAGGGAGAAGGCCAGGTTGGAGAGCATCCCCTTGTAGTCGTCGGTGGAGTCGACGACGACCGTGTTGACGCCCGCCTTCTCCGTGTAGACCTGCGCCTGGCGGGCGTTGGCCTCCAGCCAGTCGCCGAAGGCGGTGGAGCCGGTGTAGTCGATGATCCGGATCTCGGGGCGGACGGCCAGGGTCTTGGCGATGCCCTCGCCGGGCCGCTCGACGGCCAGCGCGACCAGGTTCGGGTCGAAGCCGGCCTCGGCGAGGACCTCGCGGGCCACGCGGACGGTGAGCGCCAGCGGGAGGACGGCCCGGGGGTGGGGCTTGACCAGGACCGCGTTGCCGGTGGCCAGGGAGGCGAACAGGCCGGGGTAGCCGTTCCAGGTCGGGAAGGTGTTGCAGCCGATCATCAGCGCGATGCCGCGGGCGACCGGGGTGAACTGCTTGGTCAGCTCCAGCGGGTCCCGCTTGCCCTGCGGCTTGGACCAGTGGGCGGCGCCGCCGGGGGTGCGGGTCTGCTCCGCGTACGCGTACGCCACTGCCTCGAGGCCGCGGTCCTGCGCGTGCGGGCCGCCGGCCTGGAACGCCATCATGAAGGCCTGGCCGCTGGTGTGCATCACCGCGTGCGCGAACTCGTGGGTGCGGGCGGAGATCCGCGCGAGGATCTCGATACAGACCAGGGCGCGGACCTCGGGTCCGGCCTCGCGCCAGGCGCCCATGCCGGCGCGCATCGCGGGCAGCAGGACGTCGATGTCGGCGTGCGGGTACTCCACGCCGAGCGCCGGGCCGTACGGCGAGATCTCGCCACCGGTCCAGCCGTCCGTGCCGGGCTGGTCCAGCTCGAAGCGGTTGTCGAGCAGTGTCTTGTACGCGTCGAGACCGGCGGCGGCGTCCAGCGAGCCGTTCTCGCCGTAGGCCTTCGGGTGCTCGGGGTGGGGCGACCAGTAGGCACGGGTGCGGATCGTGTCGAGAGCCTGGTCGAGTGTGGACCGGTGCTTCTCGGCCAGAGCGTCGGTGGTCAGCTGAGCGGCGGCCATGGCAGGACCAACTCCTCGTTGAGCTGGGCAGGAAGGGACGGACAGAGTTAGAGTAACCGAACGATCGGTCGGGACAAGGGGGTCTGTCGAAGCTGTGGACAACCCATCGGGGAGGATCAGTCGCATGACCGCCAATGTGAGCGATTCCGCGCCGGACGCCGTGTCGGATTCCGCGCCGAAGCCCGCGCCGGTTCCCGTGCCCGAGCCCGGCACCGACGCCATCGACCGGAGCCGGACCGTCGCCGTCGTCGGCACGGGGACCATGGGCCAGGGAATCGCGCAGGTCGCCCTGGTCGCCGGCCATCCCGTCCGGCTCTACGACAGCGCCCCCGGCCGGGCCGAGGAGGCCGTGACCGCCCTCGCCGCCCGCCTGGACCGCCTCGTCGAGAAGGGCCGGATGGACAAGGCCGAGCGCGAGGGGGCCGTCGCCCGGCTGCATGCCGCGGCCGAGCTGACCGAACTGGCCGACGCCGCGCTCGTCGTCGAGGCGATCGTCGAACACCTCCCGGTCAAGCAGCAGCTCTTCGGCGAGCTCGAGAAGATCGTCGGCGACGACACCCTGCTCGCCACCAACACCTCCTCCCTCTCCGTCACCGCGATCGCGGGAGGGCTGCGGCTGCCCGGCCGGTTCGTCGGGCTGCACTTCTTCAACCCCGCGCCGCTGCTCCCGCTCGTCGAGGTCGTCAGCGGCTTCGCCACCGACGAATCCGCCGCCACGCGCGCGTACGAGACCGCGAAGAGCTGGGGCAAGACGCCGGTACGCTGCGCCGACACCCCAGGGTTCATCGTCAACCGGATAGCCCGACCGTTCTACGCGGAGGCACTGCGGGTGTACGAGGAGGGCGCGGCCGACCCCGCCACCATCGACGCGGTGCTGCGCGAGTGCGGCGGCTTCCGGATGGGCCCCTTCGAACTGACCGACCTCATCGGCCAGGACGTCAACGAGGCCGTCACCCGGTCCGTGTGGGAGTCCTTCTACCAGGACCCGAAGTTCACGCCGTCCCTCGCCCAGCGGCGCCTCGTCGAGTCGGCGCGGCTCGGTCGCAAGTCGGGGCAGGGCTGGTACCCGTACGGGGACGGCGCGGCGGCTCCCCAGCCGCACACCGCGCCCCCGGCCGAGCCGCCGGCCTCCGTGACGGTCCAGGGCGACTTCGAGCACATGCGCGACCTGGTGGAGCGGATCCAGGAAGCCGCGATCCCGGTCGACTTCGGCGACGACGGCGCGCCCGGCTACCCGGGCTGGATCGAGCTGCCGAGCGGCACCCGGCTCTTCCTCGCCGACGGGACCTCGGCCGACGACGCCGCGATGCCGGTCATCCACGTCGACCTGGCGCTGAACTTCTACACCTGCGAGCGGATCGCGCTGGCTCCCTCGGCCACCGTGGACGACGACGCCCTCCAGGAGGCGATCGGCCTGTTCCAGGCGGCGGGCAAGGCGGTCAGCGTCATCCGCGACATCCCCGGCATGATCGTCGCCCGTACGGTCGCGATGCTCGCCGACTTCGCCTTCGACGCCGCCGCGCGCTCGGTGGCCGACGGTGACGACATCGACACCGCGATGCGGCTCGGCGTGAACTACCCGCGCGGGCCCCTCGCCTGGGGCGAGGAGCTGGGCGCCGGCTGGGTCCTGGAGATGCTGTCGAACCTCCACGAGGAGTACCCGACGGGCCGCTACGCCCCCTCGCAGGCGTTGCTCCGCCGGGCAGCCGCCGAGCGGGTCGCCGCCGAGGCGGCCGCGGCCGCACAGGAGGCGACGGCATGACGACCGCGAAGCGCGACACGTACACCCCCGAGACGCTGCTCTCCGTCGCCGTGCGCGTCTTCAACGAGCGCGGCTACGACGGCACGTCCATGGAGCACCTCTCCAAGGCCGCGGGGATCTCCAAGTCCTCGATATACCACCATGTCGCGGGCAAGGAGGAACTGCTGCGGCGGGCCGTCAGCCGGGCCATCGACGGGCTCTTCGCGATCCTCGACGAGCCGGGCGCGGGGCGCGGGCGGGCCATCGAGCGGGTCGAGTACGTCACCCGGCGCACCGTCGAGGTACTGATGGCGGAGCTTCCGTACGTGACGCTGCTGCTGCGGGTCCGCGGCAACACCGACACCGAGCGGTGGGCGATGGAGCGGCGCCGGGAGTTCGACCACAGGGTGGCCGAGCTGCTGAAGGCGGCCGTGGCCGACGGTGATCTGCGGGCCGACGTGGACATCAAGCTGGCCACGCGACTGCTCTTCGGCATGATCAACTCGCTGGTGGAGTGGTACCGGCCGCTGCCGGGCGCCGACGCGGTGCGCGAGCAGCTCGCCGACACCGTCGTGCACCTCGCGTTCGACGGGCTGCGTACGGCCCGCTGAAGCCGCTCTGAGGGCCCTGTGAGGGCCCTCAGAGGCGTGTACAAGGCCCTTCTCGGCCTGCAGGGGCCACTCGGCCTTGTAGGCCCCTCGGCCTGCAACCGGGCGCTCCCTCAGTGGTCCGGGTCGAGGTCCGTCTCCTCGAAGACCAGCAGCGTGCGGGTGGAGAGCACCTCGGGGATCGATTGGAGCTTGGTGAGCACCAGCTCGCGCAGGGTCCGGTTGTCGGGGGTGTGGACCAGCAGCAGGACGTCGAAGTCCCCGCTGACCAGCGCGATGTGCGCGGCGCCCGGCAGGGCCTGCAGCTGCTCGCGCACGGTGCGCCAGGAATTCTGGACGATCTTGAGCGTGATGTAGGCGGAGGCGCCCTGGCCCGCGCGCTCGTGGTTGACCCGGGCGCTGAAGCCGCGGATCACCCCGTCGTCGATCAGCCGGTTGATCCGCGCGTAGGCGTTGGCCCTGGACACATGGACCCGCTCGGCCACGGAGCGTATCGAGGCGCGACCATCCGTCTGGAGGATGCGCAGGATGTCGCGGTCGATGGCGTCCAGCGGGCGCGCCGGAGGGCCCTGGGGCCCCTGGGGCGCCCCGCCGGGCGCCGTGCCCGGCGGCTGGGCGAGCTCCCGCTCCCAGCTCTCGGCCATTTGTTCATCCGCCATGTCCCCCCGCCTCTCTCCCATGGACGACATGCTCCTATCCCAGGCTGTGGAGAACCGATTGTCCACAGGCTGAGGGTGCCTGTAGCCAAAATGCCTCCACGACCGAACAATCGGTAGGTGAGGCGCGCCACACCCGCGCCACCCGCCTTCGGGTCTTATGCCCGCTCCCACGAGGAGGTGGACTCGTTGCAACAGCGCAGTTCGACAGTCCAAGAGCCGCCCGGTGCCACCCCTGTCTACCGGCCCACCCCGCCCCCGGCGTGGAAGCCGCGCACCGACCCGGCCCCCCTGCTGCCCGACGCCGAGCCGTTCCGTGTCCTCGGCACGGACGCGGTGGCCGCCGCCGACCCCGAGCTGCTGCGGCGGCTCTACGCGGAGCTGGTGCGCGGCCGGCGGTACAACGCCCAGGCCACGGCCCTCACCAAGCAGGGCCGGCTCGCCGTGTACCCGTCGACGACCGGCCAGGAGGCCTGCGAGGTCGCGGCCGCGCTGGCCCTGGAGGACCGGGACTGGCTGTTCCCCTCGTACCGCGACACCCTCGCGGCCGTCGCCCGCGGCCTCGACCCGGTCCAGGCGCTGACGCTGCTGCGCGGCGACTGGCACACCGGGTACGACCCGCGTGAGCACCGCATAGCGCCGCTGTCCACGCCTCTCGCCACCCAGCTCCCGCACGCGGTGGGCCTGGCCCACGCCGCCCGGCTCAAGGGCGACGACGTGGTCGCGCTCGCCATGGTCGGCGACGGCGGCACCAGCGAGGGCGACTTCCACGAGGCGCTGAACTTCGCGGCCGTCTGGCAGGCCCCCGTGGTCTTCCTGGTGCAGAACAACGGCTTCGCGATCTCCGTGCCGCTCGCCAAGCAGACCGCGGCCCCCTCCCTGGCCCACAAGGCCGTCGGATACGGCATGCCCGGCCGGCTCGTCGACGGCAACGACGCCGTCGCCGTCCACCAGGTGCTCACCGAGGCCGTGGCACGCGCGCGTCGCGGCGGCGGTCCGACGCTGATCGAGGCCGTCACGTACCGCATCGAGGCCCACACCAACGCCGACGACGCCACCCGCTACCGCGGCGACAGCGAGGTCGAGGCGTGGCGGGCACACGACCCGATCCTGCTCCTGGAGCGGGAGCTGACGGAGCGCGGGATGCTCGACGAGGACGGAAAGCGGGCCGCGGCCGAGGCCGCCGAGACGATGGCGGCGGCGCTGCGCGAGCGGATGAACGCCGAGCCGGTCCTGGACCCGATGGATCTGTTCGCGCACGTCTACGCCGAGCAGACCACCCAGCTGCGCGAGCAGGCCGCGCAGCTGCGGGCCGAGCTCGACGCCGAGAGCGAGGCGTGATGACGACGCAGGTGGCGGCCAAGCCCGCCAAGCCCGCGAAGCCGGCCACGATGGCCCAGGCGCTGCAGCGGGCCATGCGGGACGCGATGGCCGAGGACCCGACCGTCCACGTCATGGGCGAGGACGTCGGCACGCTCGGCGGTGTCTTCCGGGTGACCGACGGCCTCGCCAAGGAGTTCGGCGAGGACCGCTGTACGGACACCCCGCTGGCCGAGGCCGGCATCCTGGGCACGGCCGTCGGCATGGCGATGTACGGGCTGCGGCCGGTCGTGGAGATGCAGTTCGACGCCTTCGCCTACCCGGCGTTCGAGCAGTTGATCAGCCACGTCGCGCGGATGCGGAACCGCACGCGCGGCGCGATGCCGATGCCGATGGTGATCCGGGTGCCGTACGGCGGCGGGATCGGCGGCGTCGAGCACCACAGCGACTCCTCCGAGGCGTACTACATGGCGACCTCGGGTCTCCATGTCGTCACCCCGGCCACCGTCGAGGACGCGTACGGGCTGCTGCGGGCGGCGATCGCCTCCGACGACCCGGTCGTCTTCCTGGAGCCCAAGCGGCTCTACTGGTCGAAGTCCGACTGGTCGCCCGAGGCGCCCGCGCGGGTGGAGCCGATCGGCAAGGCCGTCGTGCGGCGCCGCGGCACCAGCGCCACGCTGATCACCTACGGGCCGTCCGTGCCGGTCTGCCTGGAGGCGGCAGAGGCCGCCCAGGCAGAGGGCTGGGACCTGGAGGTCGTCGACCTCCGCTCGCTGGTGCCGTTCGACGACGAGACCGTCAGCGCGTCGGTACGGCGTACCGGACGGGCGGTCGTCGTGCACGAGTCGGCCGGGTTCGGCGGGCCGGGCGGGGAGATCGCCGCGCGCGTGACCGAGCGCTGCTTCCACCACCTGGAGGCGCCCGTGCTGCGGGTCGCCGGCTTCGACATCCCCTACCCGCCGCCGATGCTGGAGCGGCACCATCTGCCGGGCGTGGACCGGGTGCTCGACGCGGTGGCGCGGCTGCAGTGGGAGGCGGGGAGCTGATGGCCCAGGTGCTCGAGTTCAAGCTGCCGGACCTCGGCGAGGGGCTGACCGAGGCGGAGATCGTGCGCTGGCTGGTGAACGTCGGCGACGTCGTCGCCATCGACCAGCCGGTCGTCGAGGTCGAGACCGCCAAGGCGATGGTCGAGGTGCCGTGCCCCTACGGCGGGGTGGTGACCGCCCGCTTCGGCGAGGAGGGCACCGAACTGCCCGTCGGCGCACCGCTGCTGACGGTCGCCGTGGGCGGAGCGGAAGCTCCGGTGGCGGCGCCAACGAAGTCGGCGGCGGCTGCCGAGGACGCCGAGTCCTCGGAGTACTCCGGCAACGTGCTCGTCGGCTACGGCACGGCGGGGCCCGCGGCGCGCAGGCGCCGCGTCCGCAGGGACACCGCCCCGGCGGCCCCCGTCGCCCAGGTGGCGGCGCCCGTGAAGCCGGCGCTTCCCGAGGGACCCGTGCCGGTGATCTCCCCGCTCGTGCGGAAGCTGGCCCGGGACAAGGGGCTCGACCTGCGCGAGGTGCGCGGGTCCGGTCCGGCCGGACTGATCCTGCGGGCGGACGTCGAGTCGGCCCTGGCCGCCGCCGAGCGCCCGGCACCTGCTCCCGCCGCGCCGTCGCCCGTGGCCGTCGTCGCCGCCGGAGCCGAGCGTGTTCCGCTGCGCGGAGTCCGCGGCGCCGTGGCCGACAAGCTCTCGCGCAGCCGTACGGAGATCCCGGACGCGACCTGCTGGGTGGACGCCGACGCCACCGAACTCATGGCGGCGCGGGCCGCGATGAACGCGGCGGGCGGGTCGAAGATCTCGCTGCTCGCGCTGCTCGCCCGGATCTGCACCCATGCCCTCGCCCGCTTCCCGGAGCTCAACTCCACGGTGGACACGGCGGCCCGGGAGATCGTCCGGCTGCCGTCGGTGCACCTCGGGTTCGCGGCGCAGACCCCGCGGGGACTGGTCGTCCCGGTGGTGCGGGACGCGGGCACGCGGACGGCGGAGTCGCTGACGGAGGAGTTCGCGCGGCTGACCGAGTCCGCCCGGCAGGGGACGCTGACGCCGGCGGACCTGACCGGCGGGACGTTCACGCTGAACAACTACGGGGTGTTCGGGGTCGACGGCTCGACGCCGATCATCAACCACCCGGAGGCGGCGATGCTCGGGGTGGGCCGGATCATCCCCAAGCCGTGGGTCCACGAGGGAGAGCTGGCCGTGCGCCAGGTCGTCCAGCTGTCGCTGACCTTCGACCACCGCGTCTGCGACGGCGGCACCGCGGGCGGCTTCCTGCGCTACGTCGCGGACTGCGTCGAGCGCCCCGCGGTCCTGCTCCGCACGCTCTGACGTCGCCCGCTCCCGCCGGGGGCCGTGGTGCGCGAGGTCGCGCGGATCACCCCGATCGGCCGCCTGTCTCCGTACGTGAGACAGGCGGCGATCTTTGGGGTCGTACCGCGCGGGCGCGGACCATACTGCTGGGATGACGACCGTGTATGACGCCATCGTGCTCGCCGGGGGCGCCGCGAAGCGGCTCGGCGGGGCGGACAAGCCCGCGGTACGGGTCGGGGGCCGGGCATTGCTCGACCGGGTCCTCGCGGGCTGCCGGGGCGCCGGGCGCACCGTGGTCGTCGGCGGCTGTCGGACGACCGTCCGCCCCGTGGTGTGGGCCAGGGAGGAGCCCCCCGGCGGGGGGCCGTTGGCCGCGCTCGGCGCCGGGGTGCGCGAGGTGGACGCCGACACGGCGCTCGTCCTCTCCGCCGACCTGCCGTTCCTCGACGAGGGCACCGGCCGGCAGCTCCTGGCCGCCCTGTCCGCCGCGCCCGACGCCGAGGCCGCGCTGCTGGTCGACGCCGACGGCCGGGACCAGCCGCTCGTGGCCGCCTACCGCACCGACGTGCTCCGGCGTGAGCTGGCTCTCATCGCCGACGCGCACGGCACCCTCACCGGCCTCCCGCTGCGTCTGCTCACCCGGGAGCTCCACATCGTCCGGGTCGCCGCGGAGCCTCTCGCCTCCTTCGACTGCGACACCTGGGAGGACATTGCCACGGCCCGGGCCCGCATCAGGGAGCATGGGAACGTGCTGGACGAATGGATCACCGCAGTCAAGGACGAGCTGGGCATCGAGATCGACGTCGACACCGGCGTACTGCTCGATCTGGCCCGGGACGCCGCCCACGGGGTGGCCCGCCCGGCCGCGCCGCTGACCACGTTCCTGGTCGGGTACGCGGCGGCGCAGGCGGCCGGCGGCGAAGGCGGCCCCAAGGCGGTCGCCGAGGCCGCCCGCAAGGCCGCCGCCCTCGCCAACCGCTGGGCCGCCGAGGCGGAGCAGGCCGAGACGGAGCAGGGCGAAGCCGGATGACCCCGCAGGAGCGGGCGGCCGGGCCCGGGACCGGCGCGGGCACCGAGCCGGAGGCGGCCCCCGCCCCGGAGCCCGAGAGCGACGGCAGCGACGAGGCCCTCGCCCTCGTCGCCCCGCCGCGCGCCGCCGGGCCGCGGGCAGCCGCAAACCGATCCGCCGCATCCGGGTCCGCCGACCCGCACCCCGGCGAGCCCGACTCCGGTCCGTCCCACCCCGCCGGGCCGCGGGCTGCCGCCTACCGATCCGCCGCATCCGGGTCCGGCGAGAGGTCCGTCGACCCCGCGTCGCCCGGCCCCGCGCCCGGCGACCCGCGCCCCGGCGACCCCGGCCCGTCCCACCGCGCCGAGTCCCACCGCGCCGAGTCCCACTCCGCCCCGTCCCACCGCGCCGAGTCCCACCGCGCCACCGCCTGGCCCGCCGCCCGGGCGGTCGCCGTGCGGGCCGGGACCGCGGGCGGGGCCGGCCGGGAACCCCGCCGTACGCCCCTCGGGCAGGCCCTCGGCCAGGTCCTCGCCGAGCCGCTCCGCGCGCTCACCGATCTGCCGTCCTTCGACACCTCGGCCATGGACGGCTGGGCGGTCGCAGGCCCCGGCCCGTGGCAGATCCACGAGGAGGGCGCGGTACTCGCGGGCCACGCACCCCTCGCTCCGCTCGCGGACGGCACGGCGGTACGGATCGCCACCGGCGCCCGCGTCCCGCCCGAGACCACCGCGGTCATCCGCAGCGAACACTCCCGCGCGGACGCCGGCGGCCATCTGCATGCCCGGCGCGAGGTCCTGCCCGGCCAGGACATCCGCCCCCGCGGACAGGAGTGCCGCGCCGGCGACCGGCTGCTGCCCGCCGGGACCGCGGTGACCCCCGCCGTCCTCGGTCTCGCCGCGGCGGCCGGCTACGACGAGCTGGCGACCCTGCCCCGCCCTCGTGTGGAGGTCCTCGTCCTCGGCGACGAGCTGCTGACCGCCGGACTCCCCCACGACGGTCTGATCCGTGACGCCCTCGGCCCCATGCTCGGCCCCTGGCTGAACGCGCTCGGCGCCGACGTGCTCGCCACCCGGCGGATCGGCGACGACGCCGACGCCCTGTACGCCGCCGTCACCGGTTCCGAGGCCGACCTCGTGATCACCACCGGGGGCACGGCCGCGGGGCCCGTCGACCACGTCCACCCGGTCCTCGCCAAGGCCGGAGCCGTACTCCTCGTCGACGGTGTGAAGGTCCGCCCCGGCCATCCGATGCTGCTCGCCCGCCTCGACGGCGACCGGCACCTGGTCGGCCTGCCCGGCAACCCCCTCGCCGCCGTCTCCGGACTGCTCACGCTGGCCGAGCCGCTGCTGCACGCCCTCGCGGGCGCCCCGGTCCAGCCGCCGTACCGCGTCTCCGTGCGGGACGAGGTCCAGGGCCATCCGTACGACACCCGGCTCGTCCCGGTCGTCCACCGGGGCGACGAGGTCGTGCCGCTGCACTACAACGGCCCGGCGATGCTCAGGGGCATCGCCGCCGCGGACGGGATGGCCGTCGTGCCGCCCGGGGGCGCGCGGTCGGGGGACGCACTGGAGATCCTCGACCTCCCCTGGCCGGTGGCCCCGGGCCAGGCACCAGGTCCCGGCGCGTCCCAAGGAGCGTGTTTCACGTGAAACTTCCCAGCCGTGACGTCATGGCCCGGAACGCGGACGAGAAAACGTCCCCGTCCCGGATCCGGATGCCCCGGCGCGTCGTCGAGAAGCCCTTGCGCCAGGTGACCAAGCGGCTGCTGATGGCCCTCGGCGTGCTGGCCCTGACCACCGTGATCGTCTACATCGATCGTGGGGGCTACAACGACAACTCCGACGGCAGCCTGGACTTCCTCGACAGCGCCTACTACGCGACCGTCACCCTCTCCACCACGGGGTACGGCGACATCGTCCCGTACAGCGACTCCGCGCGGCTCGTGAACATCCTGGTGGTCACGCCCCTGCGCGTCCTGTTCCTGATCATCCTGGTCGGCACCACTCTCGAGGTCCTCACCGAACGGACCCGGGAGGAGTGGCGGCTGAACCGCTGGAGGTCCACCTTGCGTGACCACACCGTCGTCGTCGGCTTCGGCACCAAGGGCCGCTCGGCGATCCAGACGCTCTGTGCGACGGGGCTTCGCAAGGATCAGATCGTGATCGTCGACCCCTCGACCAAGGTGATCGAGACGGCGAACGCGGACGGCTTCGTCGGTGTCGTCGGCGACGCGACCCGCAGCGATGTGCTGCTCCGCGCCGAGGTCCAGAAGGCACGTCAGATCGTCATCGCCACCCAGCGCGACGACACCGCCGTGCTGGTGGCGCTCACCGCCCGGCAGCTCAACAGGGGCGCGAAGATCGTCGCCGCGGTCCGTGAAGAGGAGAACGCGCCGCTGCTGCGCCAGTCCGGTGCGGACGCCGTGATCACCAGCGCCAGCGCGGCCGGCCGGCTGCTCGGGCTCTCCGTGCTCAGCCCCAGCGCGGGCACGGTGATGGAGGACCTGATCCAGCAGGGTTCGGGCCTCGATCTGGTCGAACGGCCGGTGATAAAGGCCGAGGTGGGCAAGAACGTACGGGAGACCGAGGACCTGGTGGTCAGCGTGTTGCGCGGGCACCGGCTGCTCGGATACGACGATCCCGCCGCCAGCCCACTGCAGTTGACGGACCGTGTGATCACGATCGTCCGGGCGGCGTCCGTCACCCCGCTGTCGACGCCGCCCGAGTAGCCTCGCCGCCATGCATGCGATCACGATTCCGGAACCCGGCGGCCCCGAGGCACTCGTCTGGGCCGAGGTGCCCGATCCCGTGCCCGCCGAGGGCGAGGTCCTCGTCGAGGTGGTGGCGAGCGCCGTCAACCGTGCCGATCTGCTCCAGCGACAGGGCTTCTACGACCCGCCACCGGGCACGTCCCCGTACCCCGGCCTCGAATGCTCCGGGCGGATCACCGCGCTCGGGACGGGCGTGTCCGGCTGGTCCGTCGGCGACGAGGTGTGCGCGCTGCTCGTGGGCGGCGGCTACGCGGAGAAGGTCGTCGTGCCCGTCGGCCAGCTGCTTCCCGTACCGGACGGGGTGGACCTGGTCACGGCCGCGGCGCTGCCCGAGGTGACCAGCACCGTCTGGTCGAACGTCTTCATGATCGCCCACCTGCGGCCCGGCGAGACGCTCCTCGTGCACGGCGGTGCGAGCGGCATCGGCACCATGGCGATCCAGCTGGCCAAGGCGATCGGCGCACGGGTCGCCGTCACCGCCGGCGGCCCCGAGAAGCTGGCGCGGTGCGCCGAGCTGGGCGCGGACATCCTGATCGACTACCGCGAGCAGGACTTCGTCGAGGAGCTGCGCAAGGCCACCGACGGGGCCGGGGCGGACGTGATCCTCGACATCGTCGGAGCGAAGTATCTGGACCGCAATGTGAAGGCCCTCGCGGTCAACGGCCGTCTGGCGATCATCGGGATGCAGGGCGGGGTGAAGGGCGAGCTGAACCTCGGAGCGCTGCTCTCCAAGCGTGCGGCGATCACCGCGACCACGCTGCGTGCCCGCCCGCTTCACGAGAAGGCGGCCATCGTCGCCGCGGTGCGCGAGCACGTCTGGCCGCTGATCGGCGCGGGCACGGTACGCCCCGTGGTCGACCGTACGGTGCCGATGCCCGACGCCTCGGAGGCCCACCGGGCGCTGGACTCGGGTTCGCACGTGGGCAAGGTCCTGCTGCTGGCCCCGCGGGCCTGACCCGCCCCACAAGGCGCCTGTACGCGGAAGGGCCCGGCACACACGGTGTGCCGGGCCCTTCCGCGTATCGGACGCCCCACCGGCCTACAGGTACGGCCCCGAGCGGACCGCGTGTCCGTGGCCCTGGTCGTCGTCATCGTCATGCGACGCACCCGGCGGAAGAGCCCGGCGCATCTGCTCCAACTGGGCGCGGGCCGCCATCTGCTGGGCGAACAGCGCCGTCTGGATTCCGTGGAAGAGGCCCTCCAGCCAGCCCACCAACTGGGCCTGCGCGATGCGCAGTTCCGCCTCGGAGGGAATCGCCTCGTCCGTGAACGGCAGGGAGAGACGCTCCAGTTCCTCGACCAGTTCGGGCGCGAGCCCGTCCTCCAGCTCCTTCACGGAGCTGGCGTGGATGTCCTTGAGCCTGACCCGGCTGGCCTCGTCGAGAGGTGCCGCGCGTACTTCTTCCAGGAGCTGCTTGATCATGCTGCCGATGCGCATGACCTTCGCAGGCTGCTCGACCATTTCCGTCACCGGGACCTCGCGGGATTCGTCGTCACCCTGAGTGCCGCCGAGCGCCATTCCGTCCTGTCCCACGATGAGGACCTGGGGGCTCTCCTGCGACCGTTCATTCCTCGGCATCTCCATGCCGCCATTCTCTCGCACACGTGCCTCACCACACGGTGTGCCCCCGGAGGAGGGTGATCCACCCTTCTCCGGGGGCACAGGACGGCAACGGTCCGGTCAGATCGCGGCGCGGCGGGCCAGGGCCCCGCGCGAGCGGGTGACCAGGGCCGCCAGGAGCGCGGCGCCGATCGGCACGATCACCAGCAGCGCCACCAGCGTCTCCCAGGGGACGACGATCGGCACGTACGGGGGCGAGTCCATGGCGCCCCAGCCCTGGTCGAGGCTCTCCTGGTAGAAGCGCTCGCGTTCGCGCCCCTCGGTGAGCCGCAGGCCCATCGCCGGCAGCACTCCGGCCGCCGACCCGAGGATCACACCCATCGCGGCGACCACCCCGCACTGGAAGCCGCTGAGCGTGCGGCGGACCCGCGGGGGCGCTCCGACGGCGGAGAGCGTCTTGAGGTCGGCCTCCGCGTCGGCCTGTGCCAGTCCGGTCGCGATACCGGCGGCGCCGATGGTCACGAGACCGGCGAAGACGGCCAGCGAGAGGAGCACGATGCTGCTCTTGCCGACGAAGCCGTCCTCGACCCGCAGCTCGACATCGCTGCCGATCTTGGCGATCTCGCCGTCGAGCTTCTGGCGCTGCTCGCTGGTCGGCATCGTGTCGGTGGAGAACAGCGAGCCCAGCGGCGCCGTGCCGAAGCCGGCGGCCTTGGCGGCGGCCGGGGTGAGGAGGGCCTGGACGCCGTACGAGCTCTTCCCGGCGGGCACCTGGTAGGCGGGCAGGGACTTGATCTCGCCCGGGACGGGCTTGCCCGCCTGCTCGGCCTCGCTCGCCTTCATCGTGTCGGCGATCAGCTTGACGGAGATCTTTCCGCCTTGATCGACCTGGGGCTTGGAGAAGGAAACGATTTTGCCCTCGGCCAGGGCCTTCTCGGCTCCCGGGTCGTTGATCCCGAGGACCTTGAGGACCTTGGCGTCGCCGATCAGCAGCCCGCCCTCGACGTAGATGCCGCCGTCATTGCTCGACTTGCAGCGCCAGTCCTCGGCGAGCTTGCGCCGCTGTTCCTTGGTGAACTTCTCCGAAGGGTCATCGCCGTTCTCGGATGCCCACAGCGGGCACTCGTTGGCCTTCGGGATGATGATCTCGGACCTGCCGCAGCCCGGGGAGTCCATATAAGGCTGGCAGTTGGGCTTGCCGACCTGCACACGGTCGACATCCGCGCGGACGTCGATGGGCAGGTGACGCTGGACTGCGTCGCGGACGGCGGGGACGTCCCGGCCGCCGTCCTCCATGACGAGGGCGGAGACCGCGCCGTGCGGCAGGCTCGCCCGGTACTCGGCCCGCTCCTGCGCGTCGGAGCTGGCCGTGTACGTGGAGACGGCGACGGTTCCCGCGACGGCGGCGAGCACGGCGGCGACGGCGGGTGCCGTACGCCCCCGGTTGCGCACGGCGTCCCGCAGGGCGAGGCGCGGCGACAGGGGCAGCCAGCGGCCGGCCCGGCCGAAGAGACCCACGAGGGCGGGGGTCATGGCGACCACGCCCAGCTCGGCGATGGCGCTGCCGCCCGCGACGATGACGAACTGGTCGGAGACCACCGATCCGTACAGCGCGATCGCCGCGCCCAGGAGCAGGGCGCCGAGGCCGACCAGCGGCAGGACACGGCTGCTGCGGCGGACACCGCGGCGGCCGGTGAGCGAGGCCAGGACGGTCTGCCGGGAGGCGGTGACGGCCGGGACGATCGCGGACAGGACGCCGGTCAGAACGGCGAGCAACGCGATGGCGAGCAGTTCCAGCGGGCGTATGTCGAAGCTGCCGAAGCGCTGCCCGAACGAGTCCTCGAGGACCGGCTGGAGGGCGAAGGTCAGGATCAGCGCGAGGACCGTGCCGGTGACGGCGGCGGCGACACCGATGACGAGACCGCCGCCCAGGACGATGGCCCGGATGTGTCGCCGGTCGCCGCCGTTGGCGCCGACGAGCCCCAGCTGACGGCGCGAGCGGCGCGCGCCGACGGCGAACGCGGGTCCGGCCAGCAGGCAGATCTCCAGCATCGCGAGGCCGACGACGGTGCCGACCGCGGCGAGTTCGGCGGCCTGGGCGCCCGTGCTGGACTCGTAGGTGCCCCAGCCCTCCTTCTGGTACAGCGGGACCTCGGAGTCGGCGGGCGGGTCGAGGAGCACGGCGCGCGAGACGACGGCGACACCCTTGGTGTTGATCTGCTGCACGGTGTTCCACGTGAAACCACCGGGGGCCTTCACCAGGTACGTGGTCTCGACTCCACCCCGGGTGATACCGGCCTTCTCGGCCACCTTCGCGTACGGGGCGAGGAAGGCGCCGGGCAGGGCATTGACCTGGTCGGCCTTCAGATCGTTCGGGAGCTCGTAGGAGCCGACGATCCGGTAGGTCCTGTCGTAGCCGCGCGCGGACAGGGTCGAACCGATCGACAGGCCGCTGCTCTCCAGGAAGTGCGTGGTCGCGGCGAACTCGTCCGCCTTCTCCGGGAAGCGTCCCTCCTGGAGGGACATGATGCCCTTGGCGATCGGGTCGGCGGCCTTGAGCTCACGGACCTCGGTCTGGAGCAGTCCGTGGACGGTGGTGAGCTTCGCGTTTCCGGAGCCGTCCGTCAGGACGGTGGATCCGGCCGGGAAGGTCTTGGAGACATCGGTGCCGCCGGTGGGCCACATCTTGTCGCCGTAGTCCTGCGCCGGCGTGTTCATCTCGCCGTCCGGCGACTGGAGGATCGGCACGCCGGCCACGGCGGCGTCGGTGAACCGGGCGTCGGCGGCGCCGATCGTCCGGTCCAGGCTCTCCTCGGTGGACAGCTCGGAGCTGCGGAAGGTCAGATCGGCGGCGCTGACACCCAGGATGGGCAGGGCGATCATGGCGAGGACCAGGAAGCTGCGGCCCTTGTAGCGCCAGGCGTCACGGCGGGCTATGCGGATCGCGGCCCGCCAGGAGTGGAACCAGTTGTTCACCGCTCGGCCGCCTGGCCCGAGAGGAGCGAGTCGGCGTCGCTGCGTACGGTCTGGTCGACGACGGCGCCGTCCCGCAGGAAGACGACGCGGTCGGCCCAGGCGGCGAACCGCGGCTCGTGGGTGACGAGCACGCCCGCGGCGCCGGCGTCGCAGCGCGAGCGGAGCAGGGCGAGGACGGACTCTCCGGTCTCGGAGTCCAGGGCGCCGGTGGGCTCGTCGGCCAGGACGAGCCGACGGTCGCCGACGAGGGCGCGGGCGATGGCCACACGCTGCTGCTGGCCGCCGGACATCTCGTCGGGGAAGCGGTCGGCGAGGTGACCCAGGTCCATCTCCTCCAGCGCGGCGAGTGCCTCGCCGCGCGCCTTGCGCGCGGAGGTGCCGTCCAGCTCGCGGGGCAGGGCGACGTTCTCCGCGGCCGTGAGCGCCGGGATCAGGTTGTAGTCCTGGAAGACGTACCCGATGCTGCGGCGGCGCAGGGCCGCGAGGGCCTTGCGGCCGACGGTGGTGATGTCGGTGTTCTCGACGATCACCCGGCCGGAGGTGGGGGTGTCGAGGCCGCCCGCGATGGTGAGCAGGGTGGACTTGCCGGAGCCGGACGGGCCCATGACGGCGACGAGTTCACCGGGGAAGACATCGAGGTCGATGCCGCGCAGGGCGTGCACCTCGGTCTCGCCGGAGCCGTGGACACGGGTCAGGTTCTGCAGTTGCAGCACGGGCTGCTGTGTGGACATGGAGGGGTCCCCCTTGGGCGTACGCCGACGGACGGTCGTGTGACGTGCGGTCACGTGAGGTCGCGTGCGGTGTCGTACGGAGCGGTTGGTCTCGTACGGAGCGGTTGAGGTGGTGGTGCGGTGTGCGGGGCCGCGGGTCAGCGCAGCGGCGCCGTGCGGGCGTCCTGGGAGGCCGTGCCGGCGGAGTCGGGCGGTCGTGCCTCACCGGTGTCGGAGCCGGTGCCGGAGGCGGGGCGGTCCGAGGAGCCGGTGGTGCCGAGGGCGGCGGCCGTCGAGAGCCGGATCAGCCGGGCCTCGCAGTGGTCCAGCCAGCGGGCCTCGGCCTCGGTCTGGAAGATCAGCTGCTCCAGGACGAGGAGCCAGGCCACGTCGTCGCGTTCCCGGGACTCGCCGCTCTCGAGGGCGGCGAGTGCCTGGGCCTTGAGCCGGGTGTAGTCCTGCATCGCCTTCACGGTGTGGCGGCGCTGGGACTGGATGACGGCGCGGATGTCGACCCCGGGCGCCCCGACGGCCATGGCGAGCTTGATGGCGAGCTCGTCGCGGGCCGGGCTGGTGCGGTCCACGGGCTTCTCGAACCACTTCTTGAGCTCTTCGCGACCGCTGTCGGTGATCGCGTAGAGCGCGTGGCCGGCGTCGTCCTCGCCGCCCTGCGCGACCATGCCGTCCCGTTCGAGACGGTTGAGGGTCGTGTAGACCTGACCGACGTTGAGAGGCCAGGTGGAGCCTGTGCGTGACTCGAACTCCGTACGGAGCTGCGAACCGTAGCGAGGCCCGCGTTCGAGGAGGGCGAGGAGCCCGTGGCGGATCGACATACTCAGTATGTATACCGGGTATGCCCGGACGGACAAGGGACTTGAGACGGAACCTCCGGGTCCGACTCAAGGGGGACGAGGCGTGGGGCGGACCGCTCAGCGGCGGCGCATCCTCACCCCGAGGAAGCCGATTCCGAGCCCCATCATCGCGAGCCCCGCGCCGAAGGTGAGGACGGGAATCTGCCGGTCAGCGGTGGTGGCGGTGGCGCGGGGGCTGAGCCGGGGAGCCGCGGCGGGCGCGGACGCGGGTGGGGGCGTGTCGGTCGTGGACTCCGTCTCGGGTACCGCTTCGAGGCCCTCGTCCGCGCCTTCCTCCGCTTCGGCAGGCTCGTCGGCTGTTGCAGTTTTGGTACGTGAGGGGCTGTCCGGCTCGGCGGAGGAGCTCGATTCCCGGGGCTTGACCGGGCGGCCGGGCCGCTCGCGCCCCTCCATGGCGGGGCGCCCCCCCCGGGTGGCGGCCGGGGGGGGGTGGGCGGGGGCGGAGGGTCGGCGGGGCGCGGTGGGGGCCGCGGCGGGCGGGC
>NZ_JBHWBS010000018.1:56582-74050 GCF_042735655.1 Streptomyces sp. NPDC059567
TTTTGAGCTCCTCGGGGGTTGTCGGGAGCGGTGCTGCCCAGTCTTCCCGGGGTGTGGCGGGGGCGGCGGCCCGCGCCGCCCCCCCCGGGGGGGGCCCCCCCCCCGCGCCCCCCGGCCGGGGCGGGCTCTCCGGGTTCGGAGGGTCTGGGCCGCGCCGAGGTGGCCGCCGCGGGCGGACCGGGAGGGCCGGAGACGCCGCTCGTGGCGGAGGGCCGCGGGCGGGGTGCCAGGGGCGAGGAGGGTGAAGGGGAGGGGGAGCGGGACGGCGTGGCCGCCGGGGTCGACGACGTCGGCCTGGAGGTCGGCTTCGAGGTCGGCCTCCAGGTCTGCGGGGCCGGCTTCGAGGGAGCGGCCGTCGACGCCGAGGGCCTCGGGTCCTCCGTCGGCCCTCTCTCCGCCCCGTACGCGACCGGTACGGCACCCACCACCAGCCAGCACACGACCACCGGGCCGATGGTCCGTGTCCGCGTACCGCGGAGTCCTGGAGTCACCGGGTGACCCCCTCCCGTACCGAGCCGCCGAGTTTCAACTCAGCGTCACATGTCGGGACACATCCGGCATCCCGGGCGGGAGGAGGGGGTGAGAGCCCTGCCCGGGGGCGCTCGGCGGGCGGTCGGAGGCGGCGGCTACTGCGGCGGGTTGCCCGTCGAGACCTTGAGCGTGAACTCGGCGCCGTCCTTGGTGATGTCCTCACCGATCGGCGGGTACTGCTCCAGGACGGTGCCGTCGCCGTAGGTGTTCTCGTCCACCGGGGTCTGCGTCTTGATCTGCCAGCCCGCGGCCTGGATGCAGGCCTTCACCGACTGGATGTTCTTGTACGTGAAGTTCGGGACCTCGAACTTGTCCGGGTCGTCGCTCGACTCGGTCGGCTCCGTGCACTTCTTGGTCTCGATGGCCTTCGAGAGGTCCGGTTCCTTGTATCCGGGGGCCTGTGACTGGCTCGTGTTCCGGTCGTCGCCCCCGTTCTTCTCCGAGTCGTCCTTGTTGAGGTTGATCGCCGTGATCACGCCGCCGATCGCCACCAGCGCCACGACGATCGCGCCCACGAGCACCGGCATGTTCCGCCGCGAGCCGGAGCCTGCGCCCGTCGTCACCGAGGTCTGGTGAGACGGCTGCGGCGCCATCGTGTACGGCCCGGGAGCGGGCGTCTGGTACGCCGGGGCGGGCGTCGGGGCCTGCTGCGGGTAGCCGTAGGACGGGGCCGGCGTCGGCGGGCCGTACGGGCCCGGCTGCGGCGTCGGAGGCTGGTACGGCTGCTGGACGCCGTGCACCGAGGGCGGCGGGGTCTGGCCGACCGGCGGGAAGACCGCCGAGCCCACGCCCGAGCCGCTGCTGACCTGCCCCCCGGCGACGATCACCGGCGCACCGGTCTGGCCCGCCGACAGCACCCGAAGGCACTCGTCCTGCATCGCCGCCGCGCTCGGGAAGCGCTCGTTCGGGTTCTTCTTCAGCGCGCGGGCGACGAGCGCGTCCATCGCCGGCGTCACCGAGCGGTTGATGGAGGACGGCGCGACCGGCTCCTCCTGGACGTGCGCGTACGCGATGGCGAGCGGCGAGTCCGCGTCGAACGGAAGACGGCCCGTCAGCAGCTGGAAGAGCATGATGCCCACCGAATAAAGATCGGAGCGGGCGTCCACACCGCGGCCGAGGGCCTGCTCGGGGGAGAGGTACTGCGGCGTACCGACGACCATGCCGGTCTGCGTCATCGAGGTGACACCGGACTGCATGGCCCGCGCGATGCCGAAGTCCATGACCTTGACGACGCCGCGCTTGGTCATCATCACGTTGCCGGGCTTGATGTCCCGGTGGACCAGGCCCATTTCATGGCTGGTCTCCAGCGCGGCCAGCACGTCGGCCGTCACCTTCAGCGCCTTGTCGGCCGGCATCGCGCCGAACTGCCGTACGTCGGAGGCGAGGACCGAGCCGAGCGGCTGCCCCTCCACGTACTCCATGACGATGTACGGCATGACGGCGCCGTCGAGGGTGTCCTCGCCGGTGTCGAAGACCGAGACGATGTTGGTGTGCGACAGCTTTGCGACCGCCTGCGCCTCGCGCCGGAACCGCTCGCGGAACGACTGTTCCCGGCCGAGTTCGGAGTGCAGGGTCTTGATGGCCACCTGCCGGTCGAGCGCGCTGTCGTACGCCAGGTAGACGGAGGCCATGCCGCCTTCGCCGAGCAGGTCGCGAAGCTGGTAGCGGCCGTTCGCGACCGAACCGCCCGCATAGCGGCCCTGTGCGCCGTCCTGGCTCATTCGTGCTCCCCCTACGCGCGCGTGGCGGCGCTGATCGGAATTTCCTGGCCAAGTCTGCCCCAGGGCAACGACACGTCAAGCCAGGTGCCCGTTCCGTGACCCTCCGCGTAAGAAGCGTCTCGCAAGCGTTACAGGAACTGCCTGGAATTTGCACAGGCGTACGCGGACGGGGTTGGATGACCGGTCCATCTCGAACCGTGGTGTCGGACGAAGCCTGTAGCGTGACGGCGGTACGGCATTGCACGGTAGACATACGACGGCGAGGACTGATGGCACCCGAATCCGAAGCAGGCGGCGGCGGCCTGTCGGGCGCCGCCGCCGAGTCCTGGGGCGTCGGCGGAGTGGTCGGCGACGGACGGTACCGGCTGACGCACCGTCTCGGACGAGGCGGCATGGCCGAGGTGTTCGCCGCCGAGGATGTCCGCCTGGGCCGCACGGTCGCCGTGAAGCTGCTCCGCTCCGACCTCGCCGAGGACCCGGTCTCCAAGGCCCGCTTCACCCGTGAGGCGCAATCGGTCGCCGGACTCAACCACCACGCGATCGTCGCGGTGTACGACTCCGGCGAGGACGTCGTGGGCGCGCAGTCCGTGCCGTACATCGTGATGGAGCTGGTCGAGGGCCGCACCATCCGTGACCTGCTGATCAGCGCCGAGGCGCCCGGTCCCGAGCAGGCCCTGATCATCGTCTCCGGTGTGCTCGAGGCGCTCGCGTACTCCCACCAGCACGGCATCGTGCACCGGGACATCAAGCCGGCGAACGTCATCATCACGCACACCGGCGCCGTGAAGGTCATGGACTTCGGCATCGCGCGCGCCCTGCACGGCGCCCAGTCGACGATGACCCAGACCGGCATGGTCATGGGCACGCCGCAGTACCTCTCCCCCGAACAGGCGCTCGGCAAGGCCGTGGACCACCGGTCCGACCTGTACGCGACGGGCTGTCTGCTCTACGAACTCCTCGCGCTGCGGCCCCCCTTCACCGGCGAGACACCGTTGTCGGTGGTCTATCAGCATGTGCAGGACGCGCCGATCCCGCCGTCCGAGGTCGCCCACGGGGCGCCCCCGGAGCTCGACGGGCTCGTGATGCGCTCTCTCGCGAAGGACCCGGACGACCGGTTCCAGAGCGCCGAGGAGATGCGCGGGCTGATCCAGTACGGCCTGCAGATGCTCCAGCAGGCGGGCGGTCACACCGGCACGTGGAACACGGGCCCGGTGGAGGTGCACGAGGGCGGCCACACGCCGGTCGGCGGCGTCGCCGCGACGACCGCGATGGGGCATCCGATGCACCACGAGACGTCGCAGCGCCCGATCCTGCCGCCGATGAACCCGGACGACGGCGGATACGACGGCGGCCACGGCGGTCACGGCGGCTACGGGCAGGACGGCTACGGGCCGCAGGGCGGCGGCAAGAGCGGCGGCCGGGGCAAGGCGCTGCTGTTCGTGGCGCTCGCGCTGATCGCGATCGTCGCGGGTGTGGCGTACGCGATCGACAAGGCCGGTGAGAAGGGCGGCGGTACGAACAAGCCGCCGGCGGTCACCGACTCGCCGTCCACGTCCCAGGAACCGTCGACTCCGTCGCAGGAGACGCCCTCGCAGGAGACCGAGGAGCCCGACACCTCCACGGGCGGCGACCAGCAGCCCTGGACGCCGTCCTACCGGCCCACGTACAAGCCGTCGACCCCGTCCACGCCGACGGGCGAGCCGTCGGCCCCGCCCACGGACACGACCGACGGGGGCACGGACACCGAGGGCACGACGGAGGGCACGACCGAGGGGACCACGGAGGGCAGCACCGAGGGGTCCAGCGAGGGCACCACGGAGGGCAACACCAACTCGGGTACGACGCAGGGCAATACGAACACGGGCACGTCGACGGGCACGACCACGGGCACCACCGTGGGCGCGGCGAACGGCGGGACCGGCACCACCCCCTGACCGCTCACCCCGTGAACGCGTCGCGCACCGCCTCGTACTCACGGGTCCACCACACCGCCAGGGCCGACGCCGCAGGAAACTGCGGGTCGGCCCTTCGGTCTTGGAGCTGGTAGCGCCAGCGCAGTATCCAGAAGTCGTTGAGCCGCTCCCACCACACCCGGTGCACCGCCGACGCCAGTTCCGCCCCGTCCGCGCCGGCCGCCCGCCGGTAGGCCCTCGCGTACGCCCGCACCTTCTCCAGGGCCAACTCACCCGCCGGCCGTACGAAGAAGATGGCGGCGGCCCTGACCGCCTCCTCCGCCCGCGGCTGGACGCCCAGCCGGTCCCAGTCCACGATCGCGGCCGGCTCGGCGCCCCGGTAGAGCAGGTTCAGCGGGTGGAAGTCGCCGTGCACCCAGCCGGCCGCCGCGGCGGCGGGGGGACGGCGGTGGGCGTGCTCGGCGAGGAGCACCCGGCGTTCGAGCAGCCGGTGCTCGGCGAGCGCGTCGAAGCCGGTGCGGGGGCGGCCGGCGCGGGAGAGCCGGACCAGCTCGTCGATGAGCCGGAACGTGTCCTCGGGGCGCGCGCTCTCGTGCTCCGCGCCGGGTGGCGGCGACTCCATCACCTGCTCCAGACAGGTGTGGACGTGCCCGAGGAGCGCGCCCAGGCGCCTCGAACCACCGGTGGAGAGCTGGGCGCCGTCGCGGTGGCGGCCGTCGATCCAGGGGTGCAGGGCGTAGCAGCGGCCGCCGATGACGGCGACGGTGCGGCCGGCGGAGTCGGCGAGCGGTGGGGCGACGGGCAGGCCGAGGGCGTGCAGGCGCTGGGTCGCGCGGTGCTGGCGGCTGATGGTGTCCCGGTCGGCTGTCGGGGCGTCGAGGTGCTGCTTGAGGAAGTAGGCGCCGCGGGTGGTCGCGAGGCGGTAGCCGCGGTTGAGGAGGCCCTGGGTGACGGGTTCGCAGGAGAGCGGCTCACCGGCCTCGTGGTAGCGGCGCAGCAGGGCGCCGACGGGCGGAGCGAGCGTTTCAGATGAGCGCGGCACTCCCCATATGTTAGATCACGCTACGTGGTGGAGATGTCGCTCCATGGTGTAGTCCAGCTCGTGCACGGTCACGAACTGGGGCTCTATGCGCATGTAGATCGGCTCGAAGGGCTCGCCGTCCACGATCTGCGGGGCGGCGCCGAAGGCCGCCAGCTGCTCCTCGGTCGGCTCGACGACCTCGGCGGTGCCGGTGAACTGCACGGACCAGAGGTTCTCGGCTCCCGAGTTGAAGTTGTCCGCGCCGTAGGCGACGACGCTGCCGGCGCAGGCCCGGTGGTAGCCGAGGCCCCGGTGCATCCGGAGCAGGACGCCGCCGTCGTCCACGATGTGCCGAGCGGGCGCGACGAACGGCATCGCGCGCATGCTCGTCGCCACCCTCCCGTACGACACGCGGGTCAGCAGCTCGATGGCGCGGATCTCCTCGGTGGACATGGCTTCCACTCTCTGCCACCGCCACCGTGCGGGAACAGGGGCCCCCGCCCCGGTCGGGCAGGGACGTAGGTCCCGAATCCCCACCGCCGGTCCGGGCCGGTCCGGGCCGGTCCGTCCGGGTGACCCGGGTCGGCGGGAGGGTGTCAGTGGCGCTCCGCCTGCAGCCTGGCCACGTACGCGGCGGCCTGTGAGCGCCGCTCCATGCCGAGCTTCGACAGCAGGCTGGAGACGTAGTTCTTGATGGTCTTCTCCGCCAGATGGAGCCGCTCGCCGATGGCCCGGTTGGTCAGGCCCTCGCCGATCAGGTCCAGGATCTTGCGCTCCTGTTCCGTCAGGTTGGCGAGCTTGTCGTCACCCTTCGGATTATTACCGTCGCGTAGCCGTTCCAGGACGCGGGCGGTCGCGACCGGATCGAGCAGGGATTTGCCGGCCGCCACGTCCCGAACGGCCGACAGCAGTTCATTGCCGCGGATGGCTTTGAGGACATATCCCGAGGCCCCGGCCATGATCGCGTCGAAGAGCGCCTCGTCGTCGGCGTACGAGGTGAGCATCAAGCACTTGATGTCCTCGTTCTGCGAACGGACCTCGCGGCAGACCTCGACGCCGCTGCCGTCCGGGAGCCGGACGTCGAGCACGGCCACATCGGGCCGGGTCGCGGGGATCCTGACCAGCGCATCCGCCGCCGTACCGGCCTCGCCGACCACGTCGATGTCGTCCTCCACGGAGAGCAGCTCGTGGACGCCGCGCCGGACGACTTCGTGGTCGTCCAACAGAAATACCCGGATTTTTCCATCTTCGCGCACGCAGCCAGTCTCACATATTGGCTCTTCCCGCGCCCGGGGTGCCCGGGATAACGTGCCGGTGTTCCGGCGGCCTGCGAGGCTGTTGGCAGTGCGCTGACCAGCTGTGTTCCCGCATTTCTCGATTTACTTGGAAATCCAAGCAAAATCGCAGGTCAAATGGGGTTTCGCAGGAATGCGACGCACTGGGTAACGTGCCTATGACAGGGCGCTCGCCGGGGCACCTGTCACGCCCGACCCCGGCCGAGTCGCACCCACCCCGTGCGCGGGCACGGACAAGGCGAGCCGCACTGGCCTACCCGGCAACCCCGGGGGCCGGACCGACGGAGGAGCACGCACGTGACCGTGGAAAGCACTGCCGCGCGCAAGACGACGCGACGCAGCAGCGGCACCAAGCGCACCGCTAGCGCGAGCGTCAAGAAGAGCCAGGCCACCGAGCCCGAGCTCGTTCAGCTGCTGACGCCCGAAGGGGAGCGAGTCCAGCACCCCGAGTACGACATCGACCTGAGCGCCGACGAGCTGCGCGGCCTCTACCGGGACATGGTCCTGACGCGCCGCTTCGACGCGGAGGCCACATCCCTCCAGCGTCAGGGCGAGCTGGGACTGTGGGCGTCGCTGCTCGGCCAGGAAGCCGCGCAGATCGGCTCCGGCCGTGCGCTGCGCGACGACGACTACGTCTTCCCGACCTACCGTGAGCACGGCGTCGCCTGGTGCCGCGGGGTCGACCCGGCCAATCTGCTGGGCATGTTCCGTGGTGTGAACCACGGTGGATGGGATCCCAACAGCAACAATTTCCACCTGTACACGATCGTCATCGGCTCGCAGACCCTGCATGCCACCGGCTACGCCATGGGCGTCGCCAAGGACGGCGCGGACTCCGCCGTGATCGCGTACTTCGGCGACGGCGCGTCCAGCCAGGGCGACGTGGCCGAGTCGTTCACCTTCTCCGCGGTCTACAACGCCCCGGTCGTCTTCTTCTGCCAGAACAACCAGTGGGCGATCTCCGAGCCCACCGAGAAGCAGACCCGGGTGCCGCTCTACCAGCGCGCGCAGGGCTTCGGCTTCCCCGGCGTCCGCGTCGACGGCAACGACGTCCTCGCCTGCCTGGCCGTCACCCGGTCCGCGCTCGAGCGCGCCCGCCGAGGCGAGGGCCCGACGCTGGTCGAGGCGTTCACCTACCGCATGGGCGCCCACACCACGTCCGACGACCCGACCAAGTACCGCGCCGACGAGGAGCGCGAGGCCTGGGAGGCGAAGGACCCGATCCTGCGGCTCAAGGCGTACCTGGAGCGCGAGGGGCACGCGGACGCCGCGTTCTTCGAGGAACTCGAGGCGGAGAGCGAGGCGCTCGGCAAGCGCGTCCGCGAGGCCGTCCGCTCCATGCCCGACCCGGACCACATGGCGATCTTCGAGAATGTCTACGCCGACGGGCACGCGCTCGTCGACGAGGAGCGCGCGCAGTTCGCCGCCTACCAGGCGTCCTTCGCCGAGGAGGGCAACTAACCATGGCCGTACAGAAGCTTCCCCTGGCCAAGGCGCTCAACGAGTCGCTCCGCAAGGCCCTGGAGACCGACCCCAAGGTCCTCATCATGGGCGAGGACGTCGGCAAGCTCGGCGGTGTCTTCCGTGTCACCGACGGGCTGCAGAAGGACTTCGGCGAGGACCGGGTCATCGACACCCCGCTCGCCGAGTCCGGCATCGTCGGCACCGCGATCGGCCTGGCCTTGCGCGGCTACCGGCCCGTCGTGGAGATCCAGTTCGACGGTTTCGTCTTCCCCGCGTACGACCAGATCGTCACCCAGCTCGCGAAGATGCACGCCCGCGCGCTCGGCAAGATCAAGCTGCCGGTCGTCATCCGTATCCCCTACGGCGGCGGCATCGGTGCGGTCGAGCACCACTCCGAGTCCCCCGAGGCGCTCTTCGCGCACGTCGCGGGCCTCAAGGTGGTCTCGCCCTCGAACTCCTCCGACGCGTACTGGATGCTCCAGCAGGCCATCCAGAGCGACGACCCGATCATCTTCTTCGAGCCCAAGCGCCGCTACTGGGACAAGGGCGAGGTCGACACCGAGGCCATCCCGGGCGAGCTGCACAAGGCGCGCGTGGCGCGCGAGGGCAGCGACCTCACGCTCGCCGCGTACGGCCCGATGGTGAAGGTCTGCCTGGAGGCCGCCGCGGCCGCCCAGGAGGAGGGCAAGTCGGTGGAGGTCCTGGACCTGCGCTCGATGTCCCCGATCGACTTCGACGCCATCCAGACCTCGGTCGAGAAGACCCGCCGCCTGGTCGTGGTCCACGAGGCCCCGGTCTTCTACGGCTCGGGCGCGGAGATCGCCGCCCGGATCACCGAGCGCTGCTTCTACCACCTGGAGGCCCCCGTCCTGCGGGTCGGCGGCTACCACGCGCCGTATCCGCCGGCGCGCCTGGAGGAGGAGTACCTGCCGGGCCTGGACCGCGTGCTCGACGCCGTCGACCGCTCGCTGGCGTACTGAGGAGAGCATCGTGACGATCCGCGAATTCAAGATGCCCGACGTGGGCGAGGGCCTCACCGAGGCCGAGATCCTCAAGTGGTACGTCCAGCCCGGTGACACGGTCGCCGACGGGCAGGTCGTCTGCGAGGTCGAGACGGCGAAGGCGGCCGTCGAGCTGCCGAGCCCCTTCGACGGAGTGGTCCACGAGCTGCTCTTCCCCGAGGGGACGACGGTCGACGTCGGCCAGGTGATCATCTCGGTGAACGTGGGCGGGGACGCTCCGGCGGAGGCTCCGGCCGCGCCCGCCGCCGCTCCGGCGCCCGCGGCCCCCGCGGCCGAGGAGCCCGAGCCGCAGGGCCGCCAGCCGGTCCTCGTCGGTTACGGCGTCGCCGCGACCTCCACCAAGCGCCGTCCGCGCAAGGGAGCCACGGCGGTCTCCGCCGCGGTGCCCGAGCAGGCCGTCGCCGCGATCCAGGGCGAACTCAACGGCCACGGCGGTGTCGCCACCGCCGCCCGGCCGCTGGCCAAGCCGCCGGTGCGCAAGCTCGCCAAGGACCTCGGCGTCGACCTCGCGACGGTCACCCCGACCGGCCCGGACGGGATCATCACCCGCGAGGACGTCCACGCGGCCGCCGCTCCGGCGGTCGAGGCCCCGGCCCCCGTGGTCGAGGCACCCGCGCCCGTCTCCGCACCCGCCGCCGTCCCGGCTCCCGCCGTGTCGGCGGACGCCCGGGAGACCCGTATCCCCATCAAGGGCGTACGGAAGGCCACGGCGGCGGCGATGGTCGGCTCGGCCTTCACCGCGCCGCACGTCACCGAGTTCGTCACCTTCGACATCACGCGCACGATGAAGCTGGTCGAGGAGCTCAAGTCCGACAAGGACATGGCGGGCCTGCGGGTCAACCCGCTCCTCCTCATCGCCAAGGCCGTCCTGGTCGCCGCCAAGCGGAACCCGGACATCAACGCGGCCTGGGACGAGGCGAACCAGGAGATCGTGCTCAAGCACTACGTCAACCTGGGCATCGCCGCGGCCACCCCGCGCGGTCTGATCGTGCCGAACATCAAGGACGCGCACGCCCAGACCCTCCCGGAGCTGTCGAAGTCCCTGAGCGAGCTGGTCGCCACCGCCCGCGAGGGCAAGACCACCCCGGCGGCGATGCAGGGCGGCACGTTCACCATCACCAACGTCGGCGTCTTCGGCGTCGACACCGGTACGCCCATCCTCAACCCGGGCGAGTCCGCGATCCTCGCGGTCGGCGCGATCAAGCTCCAGCCCTGGGTCCACAAGGGCAAGGTGAAGCCGCGTCAGGTCACCACGCTGGCCCTGTCGTTCGACCACCGTCTGGTCGACGGCGAGCTCGGCTCCAAGTTCCTGGCGGATGTCGCCGCGATCCTGGAGCAGCCGAAGCGACTCATCACCTGGTCGTAACGGACCGAGCACACCGCGTTGTTTCACGTGAAACGCCCGACCGGGCTTGCCGGTCGGGCGTTTGGCTTCTGTGGACGGGAGCTACTGGAACGCGGCGACGTAGCGCCGCGCCCAGTCGGCGAAGGTGCGGGGCGCGCGGCCCAGAACCTGCTCGACGTGCGGGCTGACGCGCTGCTCGGCGGGGTTGGGCTCGCCGAGGATGGTCAGCGTCGTCTCGACCACGGGCTCGGGCATGAAGTGCAGCATCTGCGCCCGGGCCTCCTCCCGGGTCTGCTCCACGAACCGGACCGGCTCGCCCAGCGCGTCGGAGATCGCCTCGGCCCGCTCCCGGGGCGTGCTGAGGGCAGGGCCGGTCAGCTCATAGATCCGCCCGTCGTGGACACCCTCCCGCAGCGCCGCGGCACCGACCTCGGCGATGTCGTCCGGGTCGATGACCGGCAGGCCGGTGTCGGCGAAGGGCGCGGCGATCTCCCTGCGGGTACGGACCGACTCGACCCAGGCGAAGGCGTTGGAGGCGAAGCCGCCGGGCCGCAGGATCGTCCACTCCAGGCCCGACTCCCGGACGGCGTCCTCGATGGCGCGTCCCGTGTCCCCGTGCGAGGCCGACCCCGGCCGCGTCGCGACGCCCTGGGAGGACAGCAGGGCGACCCGGCGGATGCCGCCGGCCTTCGCGGCGTCGAGGATGGCGTGCGGGTTCAGCTGATGCGCGCTGGGTCCGCCGCTCTGCAGGAACAGCGCGTCGGCGCCGTCGAAGACGGGCCGCAGGCTCTCCGCCTCGATCAGATCCGACCGCACGTGCCGGACGCCCGGCGGCACGTCCGTCTCCGAGATCCCCCGGGACGTCGCGGTCACGTCCTCCCCGGCCGCCGCGAGAACCCCTACGAGCGATCGGCCGACGTTACCCGTCGCCCCCGTCACAACGATCATCGTGAACTCCCCTGTCGTTCCGCTTGGTTGACGTCAGGGACGCTAACAGCCTCGGTATAGTAGGTACCTAGAGGAAAGTGACTATGCCCGAGGGGGCGCGCATGGCGACCGAGACGATGCCGATTGCTTCGGCGGACACCGACCCGGAGCTCGCCTGCCCGGTCGCTCCCGTGGTGGACATCGTCTTCAGCCGGTGGACCACACCGATCCTGTGGACCCTCAACGCCCGTGGCCGGCAACGGTTCGTGGAGCTGGAGCATGCGATCGGCAGGATCACGCCGAAGGTGCTGACCCAGCGGCTGCGCCAGCTGGAGCGCGACGGCCTGGTCGTCCGGACGTACCACCCGGAGGTGCCGCCCCGGGTCGAGTACGAGATCAGCGAACTCGGCCGCAGCCTCGCCCCGCTCTTCGCCCACCTGGCCGAATGGGCCGCCGACAACCTGGAGAAGGTCGACGAGGCCCGCCAGGTCTACGACGCGGATCCGGCTCACTAGAGCCCGCCCGCGGCCCGGCCCCGTCCGTATCGCGGACGAGGCCGACTGTTGCACCCCTGTTGTATCTATGCTGTGCGCATGGCATCCGCACCCCCAGCAGCCGACCGTGTCTACATGCACGTCAAGCAGGCCGTCCTCGAGCGTCGGTACGAGGGAGGCACGCTCCTCACCGAGGGCGAACTCGCCCAGGCCGTGGGGGTCTCCCGCACCCCGGTGCGGGAAGCGCTGCTCAAGCTGGAGATGGAGGGGCTGCTCAAGCTCTACCCCAAGAAGGGCGCCCTGGTCCTCGCCGTCTCCGCCCAGGAGATCGCCGATGTCGTCGAGACCAGGCTGCTCGTCGAGGAGTTCGCCGTCCGCCGCGCCGTGCCCGCGCCGGCCGCGCTCATCGAGCGGCTCGAAGAGCTCCTGGAGGAGCAGAAGCGGCGGGCCGAGGCAGGGGACCTGGCCGAGGTCGCCGTCACCGACCGCTGCTTTCACGCCGAGATCGTCAAGCACGCCGGCAACCAGATCCTCGCCCGCCTCTACGACCAGCTGCGCGACCGCCAGCTGCGGATGGGCGTGGCCGTGATGCAGTCCCAGCCCGACCGCATCACCAAGAACATCACCGAGCATGCCGAGATCCTGGAGCGGATCCGCGCGGGTGACGTCGAGGGCGCGGCCCGCTGCGTCCGACAGCACCTGAGCTGGGTCAAGGTCCTGGTCCGGGGTGAGGACCGGTGAGCGGACGGGGCTTCGGATCGGCCGTCACCCTGCCCGGTGACCCTCCCGGTGGCAGGCGCGCCGCCCTCGTCTGGGGCGTCGGCGTCGCCGTCTACTTCGTTGCCGTCATCTTCCGTACGTCGCTCGGCGTCGCCGGACTCGACGCCGCCGACCGCTTCGACGTCAACGCCTCCGCGCTCTCCACCTTCTCCATCCTCCAGCTCCTCGTCTACGCCGGGATGCAGATACCCGTCGGCCTCATGGTCGACCGGCTGGGCACCAAGAAGGTCCTGACGCTCGGGGTGGTGCTCTTCACCGTCGGCCAGCTGGGCTTCGCGCTCTCGCCCTCGTACGGCATGGCACTGGCCTCCCGGGCGCTGCTCGGCTGTGGCGACGCCATGACGTTCATCAGCGTGCTGCGGCTCGGCAGCCGCTGGTTCCCCGCCCGGCGCGGCCCGCTCATCGGCCAGGTGGCCGCGCTGTTCGGCATGGCGGGCAATCTCGTCTCCACCATCGTCATCGCCCGCGCCCTGCACGGCATGGGCTGGACGACGACCTTCGTCGGCAGTTCGATCGCGGGCGTCGTCGTCCTCGTCCTGCTGCTGCTCCTCCTCAAGGACCACCCCGAAGGCCACGAGCCCCCGCCCGCCGCCCACACCGGCGCCGCGTTCGTCCGCCGCCAGATCGCCGAGTCCTGGCGGGAGCCCGGCACCCGGCTCGGCATGTGGGTGCACTTCACCACCCAGTTCCCCGCCATGGTGTTCCTGCTGCTGTGGGGCCTGCCGTTCCTGGTCGAGGACCAGGGGCTGTCCCGGGGGGTCGCGGGCGAGCTGCTGACGCTCGTCGTGCTCTCCAACATGGTGGTGGGGCTCGCGTACGGGCAGATCATCGCCCGGCACCACGCGGCGAGGGCCCCGCTCGCCCTCGGCACGGTCGCGTCGACCGCGCTGCTGTGGGCCGCCACCCTCGCGTACCCGGGTGACGCGGCCCCGATGTGGCTGCTGATCACCCTCTGCGCGGTCCTCGGCGCCTGCGGGCCCGCCTCGATGATCGGTTTCGACTTCGCCCGCCCGGCGAACCCGCCGGAGCGTCAGGGAACGGCCTCGGGAATCGTCAACATGGGTGGTTTCATCGCCTCGATGACGACGCTGCTCGCGGTCGGCGTCCTCCTCGACGCGACGGGCGACAACTACCGGATCGCCTTCTCCTCCGTCTTCGCGCTGGAGGCGCTGGGCGTCGTCCAGATCCTCCGCCTGAAGGCCCGGTCGGCGCGCAGGGAGAAGGAACGCCTCGTCGCCAGCCGCGTCGAGGCGGTGCACGTACCGGCGTAGCCGTACCCGCCCCGGCCGTCTGGTGGCGGCGCAGGTACCCGTCCTGGTCGTGCCCGCTCCGGTCGCGGCCTGCGTCACCGCGCCCGAGGTGGGACTACCGCGGCGTCACCACGAAGTTGTCCAGGATCGCCCGCGCCAGGTCGAGGTCGCCCTCGGTCTTGATCCGGTCGGCCACATCGGCCGGCCGGACCCGGCCGCACGCCAGGCGGACGTACGTCTCCCAGTCCAGCGCCAGCGTCGCGAGGGGCCCCAGCGACGGCGCCCCGTCGACCGTCCCGTGGCCGTCCGCGTCCACCCGTACCGTCCGCAGGAACTCGACCGGCCCGTGCACGTCGAAGACGACCGCCGAGCTCGTCGGCGCGCCCGCGTCCTTGGCGACCACCTTCGGCAGCGCCTCCAGGAGGACGTCACGGGTGACATGGGCGGCGGGGGAGTCCAGGTTGCCCGGCCGGCCGAGCGTGGTGCGCAGGTCCTGCTCGTGCACCCAGACGTCGAACGCGCGCATCCGGTAGCCCAGTTCCAGCGTCTGCTCGGCGCCGAGCGGCGCGCGGATCAGATGGTCGGGCTGCCGGTTCTCGTTGCGCAGCTGGCGGGCGCGGCGGATGAGGATGTACTCCAGCTCCGAGGTCATCTCGGGGCCGGTGTGGTGCCGCCGCACGTCGACCTGCATCTCCATGTAACGGGCGAACTCACTGCGCACGTGGTAGAGATCGCGGGGCAGCGAGTGGATGGGGCGCGGGTCCCCGAGCATCTCGCACTCCATGCCGATCACATGGGACACGATGTCGCGCACCGACCAGCCCGGGCACGGTGTGGCGCGGTTCCATTCGCCTTCCACGAGCGGCTGAACCAGCTCGGATATCGCTTCGATGGAGTGGGTCCAGGCGTCGGCGTAGGTCTGAAGGCTGGGATGGACGGTCACGGGACCCCTCGGCGGTTCTGCGGTGCGCGGGCTGAAAACAAGACTGCGTGGGAGGCTCGGACGCTAAGTTACGCTGCCCGAAGGCACCCCGGCAGTGCTTTCGTGTGACGATCGTAGGCCCGTGTTGACGGCTCGAATGCCAGGACGGTGGTAGTGTGCGCGCCTCGCTGATCCAGATCGCAGTAGACCCGGACGAATCGGTCGAATCTCGCCGGACGCGGGTGGCCGGTCTCGTACGGGAGGAGCGCGGCGCCGCGGACCTCGTGGTCCTGCCGGAGCTGTGGCCGATGGGGGCGTTCGCGTACGAGTCCTTCGCGGCGGAGTCCGAGCCGCTGAACGGTCCGACGTACGAGGTGATGGCGGCGGCGGCCCGGGACGCGTCGGTCTGGCTGCATGCCGGATCGATCGTCGAGGCGGCCGGCGGAGCGCTCTTCAACACCTCGCTGGTCTTCACTCCGAAGGGTGAGCTCGCCGCGAGCTACCGCAAGATCCACCGCTTCGGCTTCGACAAGGGCGAGGCCGTGATGATGGCGGCGGGGGACGAGCTGGTGACCGTCGCGCTGCCGGAGCTGACGGTGGGTGTGGGCACGTGCTACGACCTCCGCTTCCCTGAGCTGTTCCGCGGCCTGGTGGACGCGGGCGCCCAGGCCTTCGTCGTCCCGGCGGGCTGGCCGGCCCGCCGCCGCGCCCACTGGACGCTGCTCGCGCAGGCGCGGGCGGTGGAGAACCAGGCGTACATGCTGGCCTGCGGCACGGCGGGCACGCACGCGGGCGTGGAGCAGGCGGGGCACTCGATCGTGGTGGACCCGTGGGGCGAGGTCCTCGCGGAGGCGGGCCCGGACGAGGAGACCCTGCGCGTGGAACTCGACCCGGCGAAGGTGACGACGACGAGGGAACAGTTCCCGGCACTGAAGGACCGGGTGCTGGGCGTGGCGAGGCCGGGGCGGAGCGACTGACGGGGCCGGGGGTCCGGCGACGAGCGGGCTCTGTGCGGTCGGACGGCTCGCGGGTCTGCCACGCCGTGGAGCTGACGGTGGGACAGGGCGCCTGACGGGCGCGCGACTGGCGGCGGTCACGGGTCTGACGGGCCGTGGAGCTGACGGCGGGACAAGGCGCCTGACGGCCGGGCGACCGATGGCGGGACAAGGCGCCTGATGGGCCAAGGCGCCTGACGGGGCGTCCAGCGGGCGAGCGCGCGGCATCGGCGGCGGACCAATCCGGCGGGATTGGTTCTGGGCCCGCGGGCTCTGTCCCGCTTCACTGGCGCCATGAGTGACGACACCGGAGCCCTCCGTCCCGAGACCCTCGCCGTGCACCCGCCGCATCCGGAGATCACCGGCAGCAGCCCGATGAGCGTCCCCCTGTACCAGGGGCACATCTTCTCCTTCGACACCGCCGACGCGATGGCGGACGCCTTCCACGCGCCCGGCACCTTCCTCTACAACCGCTTCGGCAACCCCACCGTCCGCGCCCTCGAGGACGCGGTCGCCCGTCTGGAGGGCGGGACAGCCGGGCTCTCGTACGCCTCCGGCATGGGCGCCATCAACGGCGTCCTGCTCGCCCTGCTCTCCGCCGGCGGTCATGTCGTCGCCCAGCGCTGCCTCTACGGCGGTACGTACGCGGTCCTCACCGACCTCGCCGAACGCTGGGGCGTCGAGGTCACCTACGTCTCCGGGACGGACCCGGAGGAGGTACGCCGCGCCCTGCGTCCCGAGACGCGGCTGCTGTACCTGGAGACCATCGCCAACCCGACCACCCGCGTCGGCGACCTGCCCGCCCTGATCGCCGTCGCCGCCGAGGCGGGCGTGCCGAGCGCCGTGGACAACACCTTCGCCTCGCCGCTGCTGTTCCGGCCGATCGAGCACGGCGCGGACATCGTCATCCACTCCGCGACCAAGTACCTCGCCGGGCATGCGGACGTCCTCGGCGGCATCGCGGTCTTCAAGGACGCCGAGCTGTACGGCCGGGTCCGCCACCACGCGGTCGAGCTGGGTGCGTCGACCGACCCCTTCGCCGCCTGGCTGACCCTGCGCGGCCTGCAGACGCTGCCGCTGCGGATCGAGCGGCAGTGCACGAGCGCCCTCGACCTGGCCGGCCGGCTCGCCGCGCACCCCGCGGTCTCGGCGGCGCTCCATCCGGCGCTCGCCGGACACCCCGACGAGGCCGTCGCCCGGCGGCTGCTGCCGAAGGGCGGCGGCGGGGTGATCTCCTTCGACCTCGCGGGCGGCCGGGAGGCGGGCCGCGCCTTCGTCGGGGCGGTACGGGTGGCCTCGCTGAGCCCCTCGCTCGGCGATGTGAAGACCCTGGTGATGCACCCGGCCTCCACCTCGCACCGCCGGCTGGACGCGGCGGCCCTGGAAGCGGCGGGCATCGGCCCGGGGACGGTACGGGTGTCGGTCGGCATCGAGCACGTCGAGGACCTGTGGGCCGACCTGGAGCAGGCCCTGGATGTGGCGGCGAAGGCGGTCTAGGACGGGCGGGGTCCCGGGCCGCCCGGGTCAGCCCTCCCGTTCCCGCTCCGCCATCCGGATCACGCATACCGCGACCCCGATCAGCAGGGCCGCGTCGGCGTCCTCACGGACGACGTTCACGGCGTAGGTGTCCCGGACGCGGAACCACTGCCGGGAGATGTGGGCGAGGGGTTGGGGGGGGGTGGGGGCCGGGGGGACACCGCCGCCGCGGGCGCCCCGCCCCCCGCGGGCGGGGGCCGCGCCCACCCCCGCCCCCCCACCCGGGAGGGTGTAGCAACAAACAACCCCCCA
>NZ_JBHWBS010000018.1:74060-93430 GCF_042735655.1 Streptomyces sp. NPDC059567
GTGAGCCTGTGTGGCTGCGCGCCCCGCCCCCCCCCGGGCGGGGGGTGTGGGGGGCTTCTTTCCCGTCTCGACCCCCCCCCCCCCCCCCCCCGGTCCAGGATCCGGCCGCTGACGTCGAGCTCGGTGCCCTCGACCAGCGTGACCCGGAAGTGGTTGCGGAGCAGCGAGAGCCGCTTCCTGCGGATCGTGGCGAGCGGGCGGTCGTCCCGCTCGATCGTCATCGCGTCCCGCAGGCTGAACATCTTCTGCCGCAGAGTGATCAGGACCTGCCCGAGCGGGTCCTTCAGCTCCAGGGTGTCGCGCAGCCGCAGCGCCTTGCCGTCGACGAGGAAGGCATGCCGCCCGCTCTCGTCCTCGATCCAGTAGTCGTCGCCGATGGCGAAGATTTTGTCCCGTACGAGGTATTTCATGACGTCAGGGCTTCCCCGTCGGGTGCCGGTTCACGCAGCCGCGGGGGCAGGGCCGACCGGGACCGGGCTCGCGCCGCGCCCCCGCGCCACAGGTCGGTGCCCGTGCGCGCCCGACCGTCGCTCACCGGCACCGGCCTCGCCGTACGTACGCGTGTGACCCGGTCTTCACACCCGGATGGCAAGCTTGAAGCATGAACGATGCCGCCCCGGCGCCCACCCCCGCGCCCGCGACCCGCCGTGCCCGTGTCCGTGCCCCCGAGCTGATCGGCAAGGGCGGATGGATCAACACCGGCGGGAAGGAACTGAACCTCGCCGACCTCCGGGGTCGCGTAGTGATCCTGGATTTCTGGACGTTTTGCTGCATCAACTGCCTGCACGTCCTCGACGAGCTCCGTGAGCTGGAGGAGAAGCACCGCGACACCCTCGTGATCATCGGTGTCCACTCCCCCAAGTTCGTCCACGAGGCCGAGCACCAGGCCGTCGTCGACGCCGTCGAGCGGTACGAGGTCCATCACCCCGTCCTCGACGACCCCGAGCTCGCGACCTGGAAGCAGTACGCCGTACGCGCCTGGCCGACGCTCGTCGTCATCGATCCCGAGGGGTACGTCGTCGCCCAGCACGCGGGTGAGGGGCATGCCAACGCCATTCGGACGCTCGTCGAGGAGCTGGAGGCCGAGCACGGGGCCAAGGGGACGCTGCGGCGCGGGGACGGGCCGTACGTGCCGCCGGAGCCCGTCGCGACCGATCTGCGCTTCCCCGGCAAGGCCGTCCTGCTGCCCTCCGGGAACTTCCTGGTCTCCGACACCACCCGCCACCAGCTCGTCGAGCTGGCGCCGGACGGGGAGAGCGTGGTGCGGCGGATCGGGGACGGCGAGTTCCGCGAGCCGCAGGGGCTCACCGTGCTCCCCGACGGCACGGTCGTCGTCGCCGACACCGTGAACCACGCGCTGCGCGCCTACGACCCCGAGAGCGGCGCGATCGAGCTGCTCGCCGGCACCGGGAAGCAGTGGTGGCAGGGGTCGCCCACCTCGGGGCCCGCCCTGGAGGTCGACCTCTCCTCGCCGTGGGACGTGGCCTGGTGGCAGGGCAAGGTGTGGATCGCCATGGCCGGTGTCCACCAGCTGTGGACCTACGACCCCGCCACGCGGACGGTGGAGGTCGCCGCCGGTACGACCAACGAAGGGCTCGTCGACGGGCCGGCCGCCGAGGCCTGGTTCGCGCAGCCCTCCGGGCTCGCCGCCACCGAGGAGCGGCTGTGGATCGCCGACTCGGAGACCAGCGCCCTGCGCTGGATCGACACCGACGGCGTCGTGCACACCGCGGTCGGCACCGGCCTCTTCGACTTCGGCCACCGCGACGGCGCCGCCGGCCAGGCGCTCCTCCAGCACCCGCTGGGCGTGACCGTCCTCCCCGACGGGTCGGTCGCCGTCAGCGACACGTACAACCACGCCCTGCGCCGCTTCGACCCGGCGACGGGCGAGGTGACCACCCTCGCCACCGACCTGCGCGAGCCGAGCGACGCCGTGCTCGTCGGGGACGAGATCGTCGTCGTCGAGTCGGCGCGGCACCGGCTGACGCGTCTGCGGCTGCCCGAGGAGGCCGTCCAGGTCGAGGCGGTCGCCCACCGCACGCAGCGCGAGGCCACCGAGGTGGCGCCCGGCCGGCTCCGGCTCGACGTCGTCTTCCAGGCGCCGACCGGGCAGAAGCTGGACGAGCGCTACGGCCCCTCCACCCGGCTCCTCGTCTCCTCGACCCCGCCCGAGCTGCTGCTCGCCGGCGAGGGCACGGGCACGGACCTCTTCCGGGAGCTGGACCTCGACCCGGAGATCACGGAGGGCGTGCTGCACGTCTCGGCGATGGCGGCGTCCTGCGACGACGACCCGGCCAACGAGTACCCGGCCTGCCATGTGCACCAGCAGGACTGGGGCGTTCCGGTGAAGGTGACGGCGGAGGGCATGCAGCGGCTCCCGCTCATCCTGGCCGGGATGGACGCCTGACGCCTAGCGACGGCCGCCTGTGGGACCCGACCAGGTCGGGTCCCACAGGCGCAGCCGCCCACAAGCCCCCGCACCGCCCCTAGCGCACGAATCCCTGGTTCTTGGACGTGCGTCCCGCCGCTCCGTCGAGGCAGCCCTCCACCCATGCCCGGGGGTCGTGGACGGCCCGGTCGCCGCCCATTCCCCATCGCTCCATCGCCGCGCACTCGCCGGCGAGGAGCGCCCGGGTCCGTTTCCCGTCGACGTCGGCCTGGCGGATGCGGACGGCCTGGAGATAGCCGCCCTCGTAGGCGATGTCCGTGCCCCAGGGCGGGCGTTCGTCGTACCTGGCGATCCCGTAGCCCGCGACGGCCGTGCCGATCAGCACGGCCGTGGCGACGCAGGCGATGAACTTCCCCCGGGGAGGGCCCTCGTGACGTTCCATGAGGTCGACGGTGTCAGGAGCGGCCTTTCCCGGATGTTTCGTCAGGCGACGATGGCCCGCGCCTGACGGCCCGGCGCGGTCAGTAGCCGCCGTCGCGCCGGTCCTCGTCCACGACCGTGGGGGCCGTCGGTGGGACGACGACCCGTCGGCGCCGCGCGATGCTGGTGAACGTGGCCAAACCGATGAGACCGACCGCCATCATGATCAGTCCCACCAGGTCGAGGTTGACGCCGTCGAGCTCCCAGTCCGTGGCGAACGTGAGGATCGCGCCCACGGCGATGAGGATGATGCAGCCTCCCAGGCCCATGAATCCCGCCTCCTAGTGGGGTGGTCAGGATCGCGTACCCGGGTCCTGGGCGGCTATCCCTCCAGGAACGCCACGAGCGCGTTCGCGAGCAGGTACGGGTCCCTCGCGCCGCACAGTTCGCGGGCGCTGTGCATGGAGAGGATCGCGACGCCGATGTCGACGGTCGTGATGCCGTGGCGCGCGGCGGTGATGGGGCCGATCGTCGTGCCGCACGGCATCTCGTTGTTCGACACGAACGACTGCCACGGCACGCCGGCCTTCTCGCAGGCCGCGGCGAACACGGCGCGGCCGCTGCCGTCGGTGGCGTAGCGCTGGTTGACGTTGACCTTGAGGATCGGGCCGCCGTTGGCGCGCGGGTGGTGCGTCGGGTCGTGGCGCTCCGCGTAGTTGGGGTGGACGGCGTGGCCGGTGTCGGAGGAGAGACAGATCGTGCCGGCGAAGGCGCGGGCCTTGTCCTCGTACGCTCCGCCACGCGCGAAGACCGATCGCTCCAGGACCGAGCCGAGCAGCGGGCCCTGGGCGCCGGTGTCGGACTCGGAGCCGTTCTCCTCGTGGTCGAAGGCGGCGAGGACCGGGATGTACGCGAGGTCGGGGCGCGCGGACACGGCGGCGAGCGCGGCCACGCCCGCGTGGACCGAGATCAGGTTGTCCATGCGGGGGCCGGCGACGAGCTCGCGGTCCCGGCCGAGGTAGGAGGGGGCCTCGACGGAGTGGACCATCAGGTCCCAGCCGGCCACGTCCTCGGCGTCGACTCCGGCCTCCTGGGCCACGAAGGAGATCAGGTCGCCCTCGTGGACCTCGCCGAGGCCCCAGATGGGCTGCATGTGGCGCTGCCGGTCGAGCTTGAGGCCGTCGTTGACCTGGCGGTCGAGGTGGATGGCGAGCTGCGGGACGCGCAGCACGGCGCGGTCCACGTTCACCAGGTGGTGGCTGCCGTCGCGGAGGGTGAGGCGGCCGGCGAGGCCGAGGTCGCGGTCGAGCCAGGTGTTGAGCAGCGTCCCGCCGTACGTCTCGACGGCCACCTGCCGCCAGCCCTGGGCGCCCATGTCGGGCTGCGGCTTGACCCGCAGGTTGGGGGAGTCGGTGTGGGCGCCGACGATCCGGTACGGGGTGTGGGCGTCGGCGCCCTCGGGTACGTACCAGGCGATGAGCGCGCCGCCGCGGATCACGTACTTCCCACCGGCGGAGGCGTCCCAGGCCGCGGTCTCCTCGACCTGCCGGAAGCCTGCCTTCTCCAGTCGCTCGGCGGCGTTCGCCACGGCGTGGTACGGCGACGGGGACGCCGCCAGGAAGGTCATGAGGTCGTCGGTGTGGCCGCGGTCGAAGCGGGCGGAGCTCGTCATGGGTTCACCTTACGCACGCGTCGGAATGCGAGAACGTCGCCCCGAAAGACGGAACGGCCCACTCCCCTCCCCGGGAGCGAGCCGTTCGTCAGTGGACGGGGGCGCGTACTAGAACGCGGCCTCGTCCAGGTCCATCAGCGAGCCGTCGACGGCCTCGGCGAGGGCGCGCTCGGCGCTGACCCCCGGCAGGACGTTGGCGGCGAAGAACTTCGCGGCCGCGATCTTGCCGGTGTAGAACGCCTGGTCCTTGGCGGAGGCGCCGGCGGCCAGCTTCTCGGCGGCGACGGCCGCACCCTTGAGGAGCAGGTAGCCGACGACGACGTCACCGGAGGCCATCAGCAGGCGGGTGGTGTTGAGGCCGACCTTGTAGATGTTCTTGACGTCCTCGCCGGTGGCGGTGAGGTCGGTGAGCATCGCGCCGACGATGCCCTCCAGGTCCACGGCCGCCTTGGCGAGCGCGTCGCGGGCGCCGGCCAGCTCCTCGCCGCCGGTGCCGACCGCGAGGAACTTCTTGATCTCCTCGGCCAGCGCGTTCAGGGAGGCGCCCTGGTCGCGGACGATCTTGCGGAAGAAGAAGTCCTGGCCCTGGATGGCCGTGGTGCCCTCGTAGAGGGTGTCGATCTTGGCGTCCCGGATGTACTGCTCGATCGGGTACTCCTGCAGGAAGCCGGAGCCGCCGAAGGTCTGGAGCGACTGCGCGAGCTGCTCGTAGCCCTTCTCGGAGCCGTAGCCCTTCACGATCGGCAGCAGCAGGTCGTTCAGGCCGATCTCGGCCTTCGCGTCCTCGCCGGCGGCCTCCTTGAGCTGGATCGCGTCCTGCACGGCGGCCGTGTAGAGGACGAGGGAGCGCATGCCCTCGGCGTACGCCTTCTGAGTCATCAGCGAGCGGCGGACGTCGGGGTGGTGCGTGATGGTGACCTTGGGCGCGGCCTTGTCCATGAAGTTCGCCAGGTCGGTGCCCTGGACGCGCTCCTTGGCGTACTCCAGGGCGTTGAGGTAGCCCGTGGAGAGGGTGGAGATCGCCTTCGTGCCGACCATCATGCGGGCGAACTCGATGATGAGGAACATCTGGCGGATGCCGTCGTGCTTGTCGCCGATCAGCCAGCCCTTGGCGGGGTGCTGGTCGCCGAAGGTCATCTCGCACGTGTTGGAGGCCTTGAGGCCCATCTTGTGCTCGACGTTGGTGGCGTAGACGCCGTTGCGCTCGCCCAGCTCGCCGGTCTCCCAGTCGAAGTGGTACTTCGGCACGAGGAAGAGGGAGAGGCCCTTGGTGCCCGGGCCATGGCCCTCGGGGCGGGCGAGGACGTAGTGGAGGATGTTCTCCTCCATGTCGTGCTCACCGGAGGTGATGAAGCGCTTCACGCCCTCGATGTGCCAGGAGCCGTCCTCCTGCTGGACCGCCTTGGTGCGGCCGGCGCCGACGTCCGAACCGGCGTCCGGCTCGGTGAGGACCATCGTGGAGCCCCACTGGCGCTCGACGGCGATCTGCGCGACCTTCTTCTGCGCCTCGTTGCCCTCGTTGAAGAGGATGCCGGCGAAGGCCGGGCCGGAGGAGTACATCCACACGGCCGGGTTCGCGCCGAGGATCAGCTCCGCGTAGGCCCAGATCAGGGAGCGCGGGGAGGTGGTGCCGCCGATCTCCTCGGGCAGGCCGAGGCGCCAGTACTCGGAGTCCATGAAGGCCTTGTAGGACTTCTTGAAGCTCGCCGGGACCGGGGCGGTGTTCGTCTCGGGGTCGAAGACCGGCGGGTTGCGGTCGGCGTCGGCGAAGGACTCGGCCAGCTCGTTCTCGGAGAGGCGGGTCAGCTCCTCCAGAACGCTCTTGGCGGTCTCGACGTCCATCTCCTCGAACGGACCGGTGCCGTACACCTTGTCGCGCCCGAGCACCTCGAAGAGGTTGAACTCGATGTCGCGGAGATTCGACTTGTAGTGCCCCATGGCGACGGCTCCGTAAGGATCGGGGAGGCGGATGTCCTGGTATGCGCGCGTGCTCGTACTACCGGTGAGTAGCCCACGCTTCTCTACGATGATGCTACCCACCGGTAATAAGAGCAACCCCTATCGGGCCATCTGTGACGCGGGCCGCAGAAAAAGGGGCCCGGGGGTGTTGCCCCGGGCCCCTCTCGCGGTCGCTTCGGGCCGTTCAGGCACCTACCTCGTACGCCGGGTCGGTGTAGCAGGGCGAGGTGACGGAGACCGAGATGCTGTCGCGCGCCTCCTTCTCCCACTTCGAGGCGTCCTTGTACGTCGAGGGGAGCAGCAGCTCGATCGTCGCCGTGTGGTGGTCCTTCTCGTGCTCGACGTCCAGCTGCAGCTGCTTGGCCTCCGACTTCGCGGGCTCGAAGCGGAGGACCTTCCACCCCTTGGCCGGAAGATCCTGGTGGAGCTTGTCCATGGTCTGCTTCAGGGCGTCGGCGGTCGGCGCGTACATCGACCAGAAATGGCGCACCCGGAAGCCGTTCTCCACACCGTCGCAGGGGGCGGCGTCCGGTGCCCCGTTGTTCGCCTCGCGCAGCCCCGCCGCGTCGAAGATCGCGCTGGACTGGCTCCTGACCAGGTCCTTGGCCGCGTCGACCTTCATCGGCTGCGGGTCGTAGGGCAGGCCGTCGTCGTTGCTCATGGTCGTGCATCCCGTCGCGAGGAGAAGGGCCGTGGCGGTGAGGGCTCCGCCGAGTCGGGCGATGGTGCGGCGGCTCATTGCGAAGTCACTTCCTTGTACCGGCCCGTCACGACGCGGGCCTGGTTGTTGAGGCTCTCGGTCCCGTTGTCCCAGTAGCCGCTGTGGCCGCGCGAGCCGTCGGTGGCCACGATGTGCGCGCCGAAATCGGGGTTGGTCGGGGTCAGAGGCTTCACGACACTGGCACCGTCGCCGTCCAGCCACGACGGGAGGATGTCGATGTCGACCTTCTTCGGCGCGTGTCCCCAGCCGCCGAGATCGGGGACGGGGTCACTGGTCACGAACGGGATGTTGACGCCGCCGTACTTGTCGTCGGTGACGGCGCTGAACGGGGGCGGCAGGTGCAGGCCCTTCAGATATGGGTCACTGTCCGCCTCCGCCGCGTAGACGTGGCCCTTGGGGACGTCCAGGTCGGTGGCGCTGCCCACCTGCATACCGGGGCTGCCGGCCACGAAGATGTCGTCGGCGTCCAGGTGCCCCTGCCGTGCGGCCGAGCCGATGACCGTACTGCCGTAGCTGTGGCCGGTCACGGTCAGATGGTCGCGCCCGCCCTCGTGCGAGGCGCGCAGCCCGTCGACGAAGTTGTTCAGCTTCGGGGCGCCGTCGTTGGCGTAGTGGCTGAACGGCGCGTCCTTGACGATGTGCTGCGGGGCGTCGTAGCCGAGCCAGGTGATCGTCGAGACGCTCTGCCCGTTCGCCAGGTTGTCACTGGCGCGCCAGAGGGTCTCCATGCGCTTGATGTCGCCGCCGATCCCCTCCAGGTTCGACGTCGTGCCCGGCACGTACATCGCCGTGTGCGTCGCGGTGTCCGGGTTGCCGTTGGCGACGATCGCGTGCCCGTGGCCCTTGGTGTCGAAGCCGAGGAGGTACGCCTCGGGGAGCGGCTTCTCGCCGGGCCGCTCCGCGATGCCGCTGCGGTCGAAGCGGGCCTGGATGGCGTCCATGCCCTTCAGGTCGGCGTCGAGCTCCTTCTTCCGGTCGCCGTACTTCTCGTCCCACTCGCGCCACGCCGGGTTCTTGATCACCGCCGGGTACTGGCCGCTCGGGTTCTGGATGTACTCCTGCGGCTGCTTCGGTATGGCGTTCAGATCGAGCTGGGTCTGGGCACGGGTCTCGGCCAGGACCATCCGGTTGGCGTCGTCGCGGACGGCGGACGGGACGCCGTCCAAGGCGCCGATGGAGGCCGGGTAGAGCGTGGCGTACTCGTCACGCTGCTCCTGGGTCAGACCGTTCCACCACTCGGCGTTCTCCTTGGGGGACTTGCCGTGCGGGATCTTGTCGTCATCGGCGTACTTCCCGGCGGCGTCCTGGAGCGCCTTGGTGTCCTTGGCGGCGTCGGCGAAGGTCTCGTCGCTGACGGTGAGTCCCGGCTCGGCCTTCAGTTTGCGCAGGACGGAGGCGTAGCGGCCGTCGATCTCGTTGGCCTCGCGGATGGCGTCGCCGATGCGCTGGGCGATCTCCTCGGCCTTGCCCTTGTTGGCGTCGGCACTGCCCACTCCCTCGCCCTTTCCGGGTGCGAGGGGGACGGGCGCACCGTGCTGGGCGGTGTTGCTGCCGGGGGCGAGGACGAAGGACTGGGTCGGGTACTCCACGGACCCGTCGGGCTTCACCGTGAACTTGAGGTTCTCGGCGTCCTCCAGCGCCTGCTTCAGCTTCTTCTGCGGGGCGGCGAGCTCGGAGGCGAGGCCGTTGAGCGCGGTGCGGATCAGCCCGCACTCGGTGTGCAGGTACTGGTAGTTACGGCTGAGCTGCCGGACGTCGCCGGTCGCGCGCTCGGCGGTCTCGCCCTTCTGCGTTTCGTTGATCTTGGCGAACATGCCGTTGTCGACACGGTCCTTGTCGACGTTGGAGCGCGAGCTGATCTTGCCCCAGCCGTCCGCCGCGTCCGTGTACTCGTTCAGCTTCACATCACGCAGTTGCTGCCAGGTGGGCATCCGGATCAGCCCTCCTTCTTCTGGGAGGGGGCGGGTGCCTCGGCGGCGATCTTGCGCTGGGTGTCGAGCTCGCGCTCGCCGAAGTCGCGGCCGGCGCTCTTGAGGGCGGATTCCAGCCGTTCGCACTCGTCGCGTACGGAGGTGAGGCGCGTCTTCCAGGTGCCGAGGATCTCGGTGAGAGCCGCGGAGGAGTCGAAGCCGGCGGTCCCGCCGCCGACGCCCTCGTTCGCCGTGTCGAGGTCGGTGAGCGAGGTGGTGGTGGAGGTGCGCAGCTCGCTCGCGGTGCCTCCGGCCTTGTGCCACGGGCCCACGTCGGCCTTCAGATTCGCGTCGCCGCCTCCGCCCCCGTCAGGGGCGGGGAGCCCCGCGAGCGTCATCGACGCGGGCTGCTCGGTCGGCTGCGTGCCACCGAACAACTCGTCCCATTTGGCGTTCAGCGCCATGTTCCACCCCCGTGGCGGCCGGAAATTGCTCACGCGAACCTAGCAAGAGAAAGGGGCCGGTGCGAAGAATCGTGCGAATAGACGGGTGCTTCGGTCGGAAGCCGCTTCGGCGTCCGGGAGTCCGTGGCCCGTTCTCGGGGGTCCGTGTCCCTTTTGCGGTCCGCGCCAGGGGTCGACGCCGGCCCGATCCGGGGTGTGCGCTCCGTCTCGGCCGGCCCGATCCGCTCTGCGCACCGCGCCCGCTCGCTAGGCTGGGGGCCATGTACGGCTACGACCAGAATCAGGGCGCCCAGCAGCAGTACGCCCCGCCGCCGCAGCAGCCGATGCCGGGCGGCGCGCAGGGCGGGATGCAGGGCGGGTACGGGCAGCAGCCTCCCCTGTATCCGGAGCCGTCTCCCCCGTCGCTCGCCGACGCCGTACGGGCCTTCACGACCGGTTCCCTCGCCGCCGAGGACTTCCAGCAGATCTTCGCGACCTCGAAGGTCTACTGCCCGCGCGGGGACAACCCCGGCTTCCTCGCCCTGCACAACACCCAGCAGCCGGTCATCCCGATGTTCACCTCGCTGAAGGAGCTGCGCCGGTACGCCGGCAAGGAGTCGAAGTACTTCGTGATCACCGGCGCCGAGGTGATCGACCTGCTCCCGACCGGGTACGGCTTCGTCCTCGACATGGAAGGCGACCACCGGATGGTCTTCGACGCGAAGGCCGTGGAGCAGATGGTCGACTTCGCGATGCGGCGGATGTACGGCTGACGCACGCTGGAGAAGTGGGAGAACGCCCGGGAGGAATTCCTCCCGGGCGTTTCGTGTTCCGGGTGGCAGGAAGTTCATCGTTCAACTAAACTGGTCGCACAAGGAGGTCCCGCCATGCCCGCTGTGACTGTCGAGAACCCGCTCACCCTGCCGCGCGTCGCCGCCCCGGCCGACGCCGTCTCCCGCCCCGTGCTCGCCGTGACCACGGCCCCGTCCGGTTTCGAGGGCGAGGGCTTCCCGGTGCGCCGCGCGTTCGCCGGGATCAACTACCAGTACCTCGACCCGTTCATCATGATGGACCAGATGGGGGAGGTGGAGTACGCCCCCGGTGAGCCCAAGGGCACCCCGTGGCACCCCCACCGCGGCTTCGAGACCGTCACGTACATCATCGACGGCACCTTCGACCACCAGGACTCCAACGGCGGTGGCGGCACCATCACCAACGGCGACACCCAGTGGATGACCGCCGGCTCCGGACTCCTCCACATCGAGGCCCCGCCGGAGTCCCTCGTCGTGAGCGGCGGACTCTTCCACGGGCTCCAGCTGTGGGTGAACCTGCCCGCCTCCGACAAGATGATGGCCCCGCGCTACCAGGACATCCGCGGCGGCCAGGTGCAGCTGCTGACCTCCCCCGACGGCGGCGCGCTGATCCGCGTCATCGCCGGAGACCTCGAAGGGCACGCGGGCCCGGGCATCACGCACACCCCCATCACGATGATCCACGCGACGATCCGGCCGGGCGCCGAGGTGACCCTGCCGTGGCGCGAGGACTTCAACGGACTCGTGTACGTGCTGGCCGGGCGCGGCTCCGCCGGTGCGGAGCGACGGCCGGTCCACATGGGCCAGACCGCCGTCTTCGGCAAGGGCGGCGCGCTGATTGTCCGGGCCGACGAGAAGCAGGACGGGCACACGCCCGACCTGGAGGTCGTCATCCTCGGCGGACAGCCGATCCGTGAACCGATGGCCCACTACGGCCCGTTCGTGATGAACACCCAGGCCGAGCTGCGCCAGGCGTTCGAGGACTTCCAGGCGGGCCGCCTCGGCACGATCCCGGCGGTGCACGGGATGGGCGAGTAGCGCAGGACGGTTCGGACTCGGGTACGGGTTCGGGTTCGGGTTCGGGTTCGGTACGGGGCTGGGCGAGGCGCCTGGCCCCGTACGCGTACCGGCTTCGTCCCGGGCTCCCTGGCCCCGTAGGCGTACGGGCGCGTCCCGAGCCGCTGGCCCCGTACCCGTACGGGCTCTGACGAGGCGTCACTCGTCCGGGTCCGTAGCGCAGGACGACACGCCGGGCGCCGTGGTCCGGTGGACGGGTGCAGACGCCGAGTCCCCGTCCCCTCCTCCCCGAGGTCGCCCGCCGGGTCGCCGCCTGGTGCGTCGTCATGCTGCTCGTCGCGGGGGTCGCCGCCGTCGCCATCTGGCTGTGCGTGGTGTTCCAGACGGCCGTCACACCCGTCCTGCTCGCGATCCTCGGCACCGCGCTCCTCGGACCGCTCAACCGGCGCCTGCTGCGGATGAAGGTGCAGAAGTCGCTCGCCGCCGGACTCACGGTCCTCGCCGTCCTCGCCTTCGTCGGCGGCGCCACCTACATCGTCGTCGTCGCCCTCATCGAGACCGGCGACCAGATCATCGCCTCGCTGCGGCAGGCCGCCACCGACATCGCCGATCATCTGGGCGCGGCCGGGACCTCGATCGACGACCTCGCCAGGAACGCGAAGGCGCTGCTGGAGAAATTCGGCGGGACCGCCGCCTCCGGGGTGATCTCGGGGCTGAGCGTCGTCGGCCAGGTGGCCGCCATGGCCGTCCTCGCCCTGCTGCTGATCTTCTTCTTCCTCAGGGACTCCGACAAGGCCGCCGGGGCCCTGCGCTCGCTCGCCCCCCGCTCGACCGGCGACACGATGGAGGCCATGGGGCGCCGCGCCTTCGAGGCCGTCGAGGGGTTCATGCGCGGGACGACCGTCGTGGCCCTCGTCGACGCCGTCCTCATCACGGCCGGGCTGCTGATCCTGCGCGTGCCCGGCGCCGTCGGGCTCGGCGCGCTCGTCTTCGTCACGGCCTACATCCCGTACCTCGGCGCGTTCCTCTCCGGGGCCGTCGCCGTCCTCGTCGCCCTCGCCGACCGGGGCTTCGTCATCGCGTTGTGGGTCCTCGGAGTCGTGCTGGCCGTCCAGGTCATCGAGGGCAACGTCCTCCAGCCCGCGATCCAGAGCCGGACCGTACAGATGCACCCGGCCGTCGTCATGCTCGCCATCACGGCCGGGGCCTCCGTCGCCGGGATCCTGGGCATGCTGCTGGCCGTACCGGTGACGGCGGCCGCCTTCGGGGTGATCGGCGAGCTGCGGAGCCGGTACGGGACCCAGGACCCGGGCGCTCCGGGCGACGGCGCGCCGGCCGGGGAGTGACGTCGGCGTTCAGGTCGCGGCCGGGATGCCGCCCGGCTCGAAGGACGCCAGCATCTGCTCGAGTGCCGCCTGGTCCGGGCCCACGAACGGATCCGAGTCCGGAGCCATCGTGATCGTCTCGATCATCAGGTCGGTCATCCGCACCGCGGGCGGCAGATGTGTCGACAGCACGATCTCCGGGTTCATCTCGCGCAGGGGCTGCACGGTCGCGCGGTACTTCTCCGGGTCCACGATGTGCACCCACGGGCTGTCCACGGTCGCCCACAGCAGCTGCGCCTGCCGAAGCTCCTCGGGCTTGAGGTCGTTCGCATGCCCGCTCTCGGCGAGCTCCGCGGTCGGCATCGGGCCGCCGAAGCAGTCGGAGCTGAAGCAGATCCTGGTCTTCTCGTCGTAGAAGCCGACCGTGGCGGGGTTGTCGAAGAGCGGTGGCTTGAAGGCGTGCAACGTGCGGTCGCCGACGTCGAGGGACTGGCCGGGGTTGAGGAAGTAGACGCGGTCCATCGGCAGCGGGCGCTCGGTGCTCATGATCCCGGCGCCGATGAAGGTGGTCACGACCTTCGCCTTCGGCGCGGCCACGAGCAGGTCGAAGATGCCGCCGGTGTGATCGCGGTCGGGGTGGGTGAGCCAGATCCAGCGGACGTCGGCGGGGTCCATGACGGAGCCGAGGGTGCTGACGAAGTCCCGGTCGGCGAGGGAGAGACCGGTGTCGACGACGACCGGTTCCCCGGCGGTGAGGACGTACGCGCTGACGGGGATGTGGCCGATCCCCGGGACTTCGAGGCTCTCGGCCAGGACGGTGGTGTCGCTGCCGACCTTGTGGGTGTCCATGACAAACTCCGTGGTCCCCCCGGCGACGGCCGTACGCCACCAGTCTCCCGCGCCCCCAGGGCCCGCGCGCGCCGACGGGGGTGTGCGTCGGGAGTGGGTGCGTCGGGGCCGCGGAGGCCTCGCGCGCCGCCGGTCCGCCCGGCCCCACGCGCGTACAGCCCCCGCCCTGTGCCCGCCACGACGCGAGCGGACAGCTCCCGCCACGACGCGAGCGGACAGCTCCCGCCACGACGCGAGCGGACAGCTCCCGCCTCGACGCGGGCGGACAGCTCCCGCCTCGACGCGGGCGGACAGCTCCCGCCTCGACGCGGGCGGACCGCGCCTGCCACGACGCGGGCGGACCGCGCCTGCCACGACGCGGGCGGACCGCGCCTGCCACGACGCGGGCGGACCGCGCCCGCCTCCACGCGCGCGTACAGCCCTCGTCCCCCGCCTCCGCGCTACCCCTTCTGCGGCTCGGTCAGTTCGAACCAGATCGACTTGCCCTCGCCCCGTGGGTCCACGCCCCACGCCTCGGCCAGCATCTCCATCAGGACCAGGCCGCGCCCCGACGACGCCATCTCCCCCGGGTGGCGCTTGTGCGGCAGCTCGTCGCTCCCGTCCGAGACCTCCACCCGCATCCGGCGGCCGGCCTCGTCGCAGGTCACCTCCGCGACGATCAGGGCGTCGCCGTCCGTGTGGATGAGGACGTTGGTGACCATCTCGGAGACCATCAGGACCGCCGAGTCGACCTGGTCCTCGTCCACCCAGTCGTGCAGCAGCTGGCGTACGTGCTGGCGGGCCGCCGCGATCCGTTCCGGTTCCGCCTGGGCGACCGTCATCATCGTGCGGCGCGGTGCCTCGCGGACGGCCGGGCCCTGGCGGGACAGGAGCAGGACCGCGATGTCGTCCTCGCGCCGGTCGGCGAGCGGCCCGGTGGTGTGGTGGGAGCCGGGGCCGTGGACCGCCTCGACGAGGCTGTCGGCCAGGTCCTCCAGGGAGTCCCCGTCGTGCCCTTCGAGCAGCGTACGGATGCGTTCCCAGCCGCTGTCCAGGTCGTGGCCGCCGGTCTCCAGGAGCCCGTCGGTGCACATCATCAGGGTCTCCCCGGGCTCCAGGGTGAACCGGGTGGTGGGGTAGTCGGTGTCCGGGTCGATGCCGAGCGGCAGCCCGCCGGCCGTGGGCCGCAGGAGAACCGTTCCGTCGGTCATCCGGACCGCCGGGTCGGGGTGTCCGGCCCGTGCGATGTCCACGACGCCGGTGACGGGGTCGATCTCCATGTAGAGGCAGGTCGCGAAGCGAGGCCCGCCGTCGTGCGCGCCCCTGTCGGGGCCCTCCTCGCCGATTTCGATCCCCCCGATCCCGACGCCCCCGTTCCCGGACCCGACGGCACCGTCCACACCCCGGCCGGCGCCCGTGACGCCCCCGTGCCCGTCGCCGTTCGTGATCCCGTACAGGAAGCGCGAGGCGCGGGAGAGGACGGCGTCCGGCCGGTGGCCCTCGGAGGCGTACGCCCGAAGCGCGATCCGGAGCTGGCCCATCAGCCCGGCGGCGCGGACGTCGTGGCCCTGGACGTCGCCGATGACGAGCGCGATACGGCCGCCGGGAAGCTGGATCATGTCGTACCAGTCGCCGCCGACCTGGAGCCCGCCGCCGGTGGGGACGTACCGCGCGGCGACGTGCAGCCCCGGGATGCCGGGGCCGAGCACCGGCATCATCGTGCGCTGCAGTCCGAGCGAGAGCTCCCGCTCGGACTCCGCGACCCCGGCCCGGGCGAGAGCCTGGGCGAGCATCCGCGCGACCGTGGTGAGCACGGACCGCTCGTCGGGGGTGAAGGCGACCTGGTGCTTGAAGGCGGCCATCCACGCGCCCATGGTGCGCCCGGCCACGATGAGCGGAAGGTACGCCCACGACTGCCGGCCGAAGCGCTGCGCGAGCGGCCAGGTCACCGGGAAGCGCCGCAGGTACTCGTCCGGCGACGGCAGATAGATCGCCCGCCCGGTCCGTACGACCTCGGCCGCCGGATAGTCGGTGTCCACCGACATCGAGGTGAAGGGGCCCTCGTCGCCGGCGTTGTGCCCGTGATGGCCGATGATCGTCAGCCGTTCGCCGGCGACCCCGAAGACGGCGAGTCCGTCGGGCGAGAAGCCCGGCATGGAGAGCGAGGCGGCGACCCGCAGCACCTCGGCGGTGGACCTGGCCTCGGCCAGCGCCCGCCCCGCGTCGAGCAGGAACGCCTCGCGCGAGCGGCGCCAGTCGCCGGTGACGGGCGTACGGGCGGCGGTGCCGGGCTGGGGTTCGGCGACCTCCTGGAGGGTGCCGACGAGCTGGTAGTCACCGGCCTCGACGAGCGGCTTGGATCTGCTCCGTACGGTACGGATCACCCGTCCGTGTCCGTCCATGATCCGCATCCGGGCCTCGGCGAGCGTCCCCTCGGCCACGGCGAGGTTCACGACCCCGTCGATCTCGTTCCAGTCGACGGGATGAAAACGGGAGCGTACGGCCGCTTCCGTGAGCTGGACCGGTTCGGCGGGCAGCCCGAGGAGCCGGGCCGCCTCGGCGTCGAGCGTGACGATCCCGGACGCGTTGTCCCAGCGCCACATGCCGGTCGCGATCGCGGCCAGGACATCCTCGGTGCGCATTGCCCCACTTTATGAATATCGGACTGCTGGTCGCCACTGAGAGTATTCGAAGGTCGATCTCGGGTCGCCCGGTACCCTTGACGGGCCTGGATATGTCCAGGCTTCCCATCGATCCCAGAAGACTGGATGAACGACGATGCATCGGTACAGGTCCCACACCTGCGGCGAGCTCCGCGCCTCTGACGTCGGCACCGACGTCCGGCTGAGCGGCTGGCTGCACAATCGGCGCGACCTGGGCGGCATCCTCTTCATCGATCTGCGCGATCACTACGGCATCACGCAGCTCGTCGCCCGGCCCGGCACCGCCGCGGCCGAGGTCCTCGACAAGCTGACGAAGGAGACCGTCGTCCGCGTCGACGGCAAGGTCGTCTCGCGTGGCGCGGAGAACGTCAACCCGGAGCTCGCCACCGGCGAGATCGAGATCGAGGCCGCCACGGTCGAGGTCCTGGGCGCGGCCAAGCAGATCCCGTTCACCATCAACGCCGACGACGGCGTGAACGAGGAGCGGCGCCTGGAGTACCGCTTCCTCGACCTGCGCCGCGAGCGCATGCACCGCAACATCATGCTGCGCTCCGCCGTCATCGCCTCCATCCGCTCCAAGATGGTGGCCCTCGGCTTCAACGAGATGGCGACCCCGATCCTCGCCGCGACCTCCCCCGAGGGCGCCCGCGACTTCGTCGTCCCGTCCCGTCTGAACCCGGGCAAGTTCTACGCGCTGCCGCAGGCGCCGCAGCAGTTCAAGCAGCTGCTGATGATCTCCGGCTTCGACCGCTACTTCCAGATCGCGCCGTGCTTCCGCGACGAGGACGCCCGCGCCGACCGTTCGCCGGGCGAGTTCTACCAGCTCGACGTCGAGATGAGCTTCGTCGAGCAGGAGGACGTCTTCCAGCCGATCGAGAAGCTCATGACCGAGCTCTTCGAGGAGTTCGGCGGCGGGCGTCACGTCACCTCGCCGTTCCCGCGGATCCCGTTCCGCGAGTCGATGCTCAAGTACGGCAACGACAAGCCCGACCTGCGTACGGCCCTCGAACTTGTCGACATCTCCGACGTCTTCGAGAACTCCGAGTTCAAGGCCTTCGCCGGCAAGCACGTCCGCGCGCTCGCGGTGCCGAACACGGGTGACCAGCCGCGCAAGTTCTTCGACCAGCTCGGCGACTTCGCCGTCTCCCTCGGCGCCAAGGGCCTGGCCTGGGTGCGCGTCGGCGAGGGCAACGCGCTGACCGGCCCGATCGCCAAGTTCCTCACCGAGGAGAACGTCAAGGTCCTCACCGAGCGCCTCGGTCTGGAGCCCGGCCACGCGATCTTCTTCGGCGCGGGCGAGTTCGACGAGGTCTCCAAGATCATGGGCCCGGTCCGGGTCGAGGCCGCCAAGCGCGCCGGCCAGTTCGAGGAGAACGTCTTCCGGTTCGCCTGGATCGTCGACTTCCCGATGTACGAGCGGGACGAGGAGACCGGCAAGATCGACTTCTCGCACAACCCGTTCTCCATGCCGCAGGGCGGCCTGGAGGCCCTGGAGACCCAGGACCCGCTGGACGTCCTCGGCTGGCAGTACGACATCGTCTGCAACGGCATCGAGCTGTCCTCGGGCGCGATCCGGAACCACGAGCCCGAGATCATGTTCAAGGCCTTCGAGATCGCGGGCTACTCCCGCGAGACGGTGGAGCACGAGTTCGCGGGCATGCTCCGCGCCTTCGAGTACGGCGCCCCGCCGCACGGCGGCATCGCCCCGGGCGTGGACCGCATCGTGATGCTCCTGGCCGACGAGCCGAACATCCGCGAGACGATCGCCTTCCCGCTGAACGGCAACGCCCAGGACCTCCTGATGGGCGCCCCGACGGAACTGGACGAGGCCCGCCTGCGCGAGCTGAACATCCAGCTCCGCAAGCCGGTGGAGTCGAAGGTCGTGGAAACCCCGTCCTCCGACCGCCCGATCACGGACGCGGTCCACCCGGACGCGGCGCGGTAGTCACTGGCGTTCCGCAGACGAAGGGGCCCGGGATCCTCGGATCTCGGGCCCTTCTGCCGTACGCGTCCAGGCCCTTGGCCGCATGCACAGGAACTCACAGCTGTCGCCCATACCCCTGACAGCGGGGCTTCCTAGGGTCCTCGCCCATGAGCGAGAACGCGAAGCACAAGAGGACCATGACGCGGCGCCGGGCGCTGGTCGCGGGCGGCGGTGTGGTCGTCGCGGCCGGGATCGGCGCCGGGGCGGTCGCGACGGCGTCGGCCGGCTCGTCGGGCAAGGGCACGTCCGGGAAGGGCGCGGCGGGTGAGGCGTGCTACCGCCTGACCTCGGAGACCACGGAAGGGCCGTACTACATCGACGCGGACAAGATCCGTAAGGACATCACCGAGGACCGGGAGGGCATCCCGCTGACCGTGCGGCTGAAGGTGATCGACGCGGACACCTGCAAGCCGCTGCGGAACGCGGCCGTCGACATCTGGCACTGCGACGCGCTGGGGATCTACTCGGGGTACGAGAGCCTGAGCACGGGCGGGGGCGGCGGGGGCGGTACGCCTCCGACGGGTACGCCTCCCACGGACGCGCCCACCGACGCGCCGACGGGTACTCCCACGGGTACGCCTCCGGGCGGTGAGCCCGGCGGCGGTGGTGGCGGTGGCGGCCACGAGGAGCCCACGGACGACAAGCGCTACCTGCGCGGCACCCAACTCACCGACAAACAGGGGTACGTGGAGTTCCGGACGGTCTTCCCGGGCTGGTACCGGGGCCGCTGCGTCCACATCCACACGAAGGTGCACATCGGCGGGAAGATGACGTCGTCCGGCTACGAGGGCGGCCACACCTGTCACACGGGCCAGCTGTTCTTCGCCGAGTCCGCCGTCCTGGACTCCGCGAAGGTGGCCCCGTACTCCACCAGCACCACGGAACGCACGACGCTCGACGAGGACACCATCTACCCGGGCAACGGCACGGAGGGCGGCCTGCTCGCCCTCAAGTACCCGAAGGGCAGGATCGCGAAGGGCGTCGTCGCCACCCTCACGATGGGCGTCGACCCGGACGAGACCCACACGGGCACGTCCTCCTAACCCCGCAGACCGTCCAGGAACAGGGCGGCGGCGAGCAGATGGCCGCTGCCCCCGGGGCGCAGGCCGTGCTCTCGCAGCCGCCGGTCGAAGTGGGGGGGGGGCCCGGGGGGCACCGACACGTCCCCGGGCCCCCCCCGGGGCGCGCCCCCCCCCGCGGGGCCCCCCCCCGGGGGGCCGCCCGGGG
>NZ_JBHWBS010000018.1:93440-94322 GCF_042735655.1 Streptomyces sp. NPDC059567
CCCCGCGCCCCGCGCGCCCCGGCGCGCCGCGCGGCACCCGCGCGCCCCGGCGCTGATCCACAGCTCCACCGCGCGGAGCGACAACCGCCCCGCCCCCCCCCCCCCCCCCCCCCCCCCCGTCCCGGGCCCCGTCCTGGACCTCGCGCAGCCCGTGCGGCCCGCCCGCGTGGAGCAGCCCGGTGTCCTGAAGCGTCGTCATGACGACGAGCAGAGCCCGGAGCCGGGCCTCGGGCTCCCGCGCGCCGCCGCGCCGCGCCACGTCCAGAGCGTCCAACGCCCGCCGTACGTGCGGGAATCCGGCCCGGGCCTCACCCTTCGCGCCGGCGGCCCCGAACCGGACGGACATCGCCGACCCGATCGTGGGCGTACGGGGAGCGCGCGGGTCCGGATGGGCCGCGATCCGCCGCGCGATCCCGGTCGACTCCTCGGGCGTCCCCCGGGGCGCGAGCGCGGCCCCCGCGACGAGCAGCCCGAGCGGCCACAGAGCCCCACGGTGCAGCGCCCGGCCCCCGCCCGCCCGCACCATGTCCCGCTCGGTCCCCCGCCCGATCGCCCCGAGCTCGGCCCTCAGCCCCTTGCCGGGCTCCCCGACCCGCCGCGCCACGGCGGCCATCGCGGCAAGCCCGGGCACCATCGCCTCGGCGACCCACCGCGACGCCGCAGGATCCCCGTCCCCACAACCCGGCACCCGACCCGCACCCAGCAGCCCTCCCACAGCCCCCCGGGCCAGCCCCTCATCCTCACGGCTCACAACCATGCGCGGCAGGCTAGACACCGGACCTGGGCGTTTCCCCGAGCTGAGCTGTGAGCGGGCTGTGTCACCCACGGGGGTGACGGCCCAAGGGAACGGCGGCCGCCGAGCCTGGCATATGCCCTCGCGGT
>NZ_JBHWBS010000019.1:0-85897 GCF_042735655.1 Streptomyces sp. NPDC059567
TCACTCCCCCACTCCCCCCACCCCACCCACCCCCCCCCACCCTCCTCCCCCCCGCCCCCCCACCCCCCCATAGCCAGGAGGCGGGCGGAGCGTGTCACGCGTGCTCTCCGCCGCCCAGGTGATGCACCCGGACCATGTTCGTGGTGCCCGGGACGCCGGGGGGCGAGCCGGCCGTGATGACCATCGTGTCGCCCTCGCTGTAGCGCTGGAGCTTCAGCAGCTCCGCGTCGACGATGTCGACCATCGCGTCCGTGGTCTCCACGAACGGGACGAGGAAGGACTCCACGCCCCAGCTCAGCGTCAGCTGGTTGCGGGTGGACTCGTCCGTGGTGAAGGCCAGGATCGGCTGGATCGTGCGGTAGCGCGAGAGGCGGCGCGCGGTGTCGCCGGACTGGGTGAAGGCGATCAGCGCCTTGCCGCCCAGGAAGTCCGCGATCTCGCAGGCCGCACGGGCCACCGAACCGCCCTGCGTGCGCGGCTTCTTGCCCGGCACGAGCGGCTGCAGGCCCTTGGAGAGCAGCTCCTCCTCGGCCGCGGCGACGATCTTCGACATCGTCTTCACGGTCTCGATCGGGTAGGCGCCCACGGAGGACTCGGCCGAGAGCATGACCGCGTCCGCGCCGTCCAGGATCGCGTTGGCCACGTCGGAGGCCTCGGCGCGCGTGGGGCGGGAGTTGGTGATCATCGACTCCATCATCTGGGTGGCGACGATGACCGGCTTGGCGTTGCGACGGCACATCTCCACGAGGCGCTTCTGCACCATCGGGACCTTCTCCAGCGGGTACTCCACGGCGAGGTCGCCACGGGCCACCATGACGGCGTCGAAGGCGGCGACCACGTCCGCCATGTTCTCCACCGCCTGCGGCTTCTCCACCTTGGCGATGACCGGGACTCGGCGGCCCTCCTCGTCCATCACCTTGTGGACGTCCTTGACGTCGTCGGCGTTGCGGACGAAGGAGAGGGCGACCATGTCGCAGCCCATGCGGAGCGCGAAGCGGAGGTCCTCGACGTCCTTCTCGGACAGGGCCGGGACGTTGACCGCCGCACCGGGCAGGTTGATGCCCTTGTGGTCGGAGATGACACCGCCCTCGATGACCACGGTCTTGACCCGCGAGCCCTCGACCTCGACCACGCGCAGCTCGACGTTGCCGTCGTTGATCAGGACCTGGTCGCCCTTGGAGACGTCACCCGGCAGACCCTTGTACGTGGTGCCGCAGATGGACTTGTCACCGGGGACGTCCTCGGTGGTGATGGTGAACTCGTCACCGCGCACCAGCTCGACGGGACCCTCCGCGAAGGTCTCCAGACGGATCTTGGGGCCCTGGAGGTCGGCGAGCACGCCCACGGCGCGGCCGGTGTCCGCCACCGCCCTGCGGAGACGGTCGTACCGCTCCTGGTGCTCTGCCTGGGTCCCGTGGCTCATGTTGAATCGGGCCACGTTCATACCGGCCTCGATGAGAGCCTTCAGCTGCTCATACGAGTCGACGGCGGGGCCCAGCGTGCAGACGATTTTGGAACGGCGCATGAGGCGGATCCTATCGGTTTGTTTCACTGCGGAATATTCCGTCTGGTGGAAAGTACAAATGGGCGCGAGGGCGCTCAGGCGTTCACTCCTCCGAGCGGTTCCCCGCACACCAGAGCGAAGGTCTGACGGGCGATCTCCAGCTCCTCGTCCGTCGGCACCACCGCCACCGCCACCCGCGCGTACTCCGGCGAGACGATCCGCGCCTCGTCGGACCGTACGGCGTTCAGATCGGCGTCCACCGTCAGACCCAGCTCCTCCAGACCGGCGATCGCAGCTTCCCGCACCGGAGCCGCGTTCTCGCCGACACCCGCCGTGAACGCCACCGCGTCCACCCTCCCGAGTACCGCGTAGTACGCCCCGATGTACTTCTTCAGCCGGTGGATGTAGATGTCGAAGGCGAGCGCGGCCCGCTCGTCACCCTCGTCGATCCGGCGGCGGATCTCCCGCATGTCGTTGTCGCCGCAGAGCCCGACCAGCCCCGACTTCTTGTTGAGCAGGACGTCGATCTCGTTCTCGTCCATCCCCGCCACCCGCTTGAGATGGAACGTCACCGCCGGGTCGATGTCGCCCGAGCGGGTCCCCATGACCAGGCCCTCCAGCGGCGTCAGCCCCATCGAGGTGTCCACGCACCGCCCGCCCCGGACGGCCGAGGCGGAGGCCCCGTTGCCCAGGTGCAGCACGATCACGTTCACCTCCTCGGGCGCCTTGCCGAGCAGCCTCGCCGTCTCGCGCGACACATAGGCATGCGAGGTGCCGTGGAAGCCGTACCGCCGGATCCGGTGCGCGTCCGCGGTCTCGACGTCGATCGCGTACCGGGCCGCCGACTCCGGCATCGTCGTGTGGAAGGCGGTGTCGAAGACCGCGACCTGCGGAAGGTCGGGGCGCAGCGCCATCGCCGTACGGATGCCGGTGAGGTTCGCCGGGTTGTGCAGCGGCGCGACCGGGACGAGCCGCTCGATCTCGGCGAGCACCTCGTCGTCGATCACGGTCGGGGCGGTGAACCGCAGCCCGCCGTGCACCACCCGGTGGCCGATCGCGGCCAGTTCGGGGGAGTCCAGGCCGAGCCCGTCCGCCGCCAGCTCCTCGGACACCGCCTTCAGCGCGGCCGCGTGATCGGCGATCGGGGCGACCTTCTCGCGCTTGACCCCGCCGCCTCCTTGCAGCGGCGTGTGGACCAGCCGCGAGGTCTCCTCGCCGATCCGCTCCACCAGACCGACCGCGAGCCGGGAGTGCTCCTTCATGTCGAGGAGCTGGTACTTCACCGACGAGGAGCCGGAGTTGAGGACGAGGACGCGCGTGGCGGTGGCGGTGCCGGTCATGCGGGGAGCTCCTGAGCCTGGGACTGGATCGCCGTAATGGCGACCGTGTTGACGATGTCGCTGACGAGCGCGCCGCGCGAGAGGTCGTTCACCGGCTTGCGCAGACCCTGCAGCACCGGGCCCACGGCCACGGCGCCGGCCGAACGCTGCACGGCCTTGTAGGTGTTGTTGCCGGTGTTGAGGTCCGGGAAGATCAGTACGGTCGCCTGCCCGGCCACCTCCGAACCCGGCAGCTTCGTCGCGGCGACGGACGGCTCGACGGCCGCGTCGTACTGGATGGGCCCCTCGATCCGCAGCTCCGGGTGCGACTCCCGTACCAGCTTCGTCGCCTCGCGGACCTTGTCGACGTCCGCGCCCGAGCCCGAGGTGCCGGTGGAGTACGACAGCATCGCGATCCGCGGCTCGACACCGAAGCGCGCCGCGGTGGCCGCCGACTGCACGGCGATGTCCGCGAGCTGCTCGGCGTTCGGGTCCGGGTTGACCGCGCAGTCGCCGTACACCAGCACCTTGTCGGCCAGGCACATGAAGAAGACCGAGGAGACGATCGACGCGTCCGGCTTCGTCTTGATGATCTCGAAGGCCGGGCGGATCGTCGCGGCGGTGGAGTGCACCGAACCGGAGACCATGCCGTCGGCCAGGCCCTCCTGCACCATCAGCGTCCCGAAGTAGTTCACGTCCGAGACGACGTCGTACGCCAGCTCCACCGTCACGCCCTTGTGGGCCCGCAGCTCCGCGTACTTCTCCGCGAACGAGTCGCGCAGCTCCGAGCTCTGCGGGTCGATCAGCTGGGTCGACGGAGAGGACAGGTCGATGCCGAGATCGGCGGCCCTCTTCCGGATGGTCTCGACGTCACCGAGCAGCGTCAGGTCGCAGACGTCGCGGCGCAGCAGGACGTCGGCGGCGCGCAGCACGCGCTCCTCGGTGCCCTCGGGCAGGACCACGCGGCGGCGGTCGGCGCGGGCCTGCTCCAGGAGGTCGTGCTCGAACATCATCGGGGTGACCCGGCCGGTGCGCGCCACCGAGATCCGCTTCAGCAGATCGGCGGTGTCCACGTGCCGCTCGAAGAGACCGAGGGCGGTCTCCGCCTTGCGGGGCGTCGCCGCGTTCAACTTCCCTTCGACGGAGAACAGTTCGGTCGCCGTGGTGAAGCTGTTGCCGGGGACCGACAGCACCGGCGTGCCGGGCGCGAGGCGGTGGGCCAGGGTCAGGATCTCCTCGCTGGGGCGCTCGTTCAGCGTGAGCAGGACGCCGGCGATGGGCGGGGTGCCGGCGGAGTGGGCCGCGAGCGCGCCCACCACCAGGTCGGCGCGGTCCCCGGGGGTGACCACCATGCAGCCGGGAGTCAGCGCGTTGAGGAAGTTCGGCAGCATCGCGCCGCCGAAGACGAAGTCCAGGGCGTTGCGGGCCAGACCCGAGTCGTCTCCCAGGACGACCGAGGCGCCGAGCGTGTGGGCGATCTGGGCGACGGTGGGGGCGGCGAGGGAGGCGTCGTCGGGGACGACGTAACAGGGCACGGGCAGCCGGGCCGTGAGCCGTTCGGCGATGGCCTCGCGGTCCTCGCCCGCCACCCGGTTGACCACCATCGCGAGGACGTCGCAGCCGAGCCCGTCGTACGCCCGGAACGCGTTGCGCGCCTCCGCCCGTACGGACTCGGCGGGCTGGCCCTTGCCGCCGACGACCGGTATCACCGAGGCGCCGAACTCGTTGGCGAGACGCGCGTTGAGCGCCAACTCGTCGGGGAGCTGGGTGGCCGAGTAGTCCGTACCCAGAACGAGTACGACTTCGTAGTCGCGGGCCACCGTGTGGAAGCGGTCGACGAGCCGGGAGACCAGCTCGTCGGTGCCCTGCTCGGCCTGGAGCGCGGAGGCCTCGTGGTAGTCCATGCCGTAGACGGTCGACGCGTCCTGGGAGAGCCGGTACCGGGCCCGCAGAAGATCGAAGAGACGGTCGGGGCCGTCGTGCACCAGGGGCCGGAACACCCCCACCCGGTCCACCTGGCGGGTCAGGAGCTCCATGACTCCCAGCTCGACGACCTGCCGGCCGTCCCCGCGGTCGATCCCGGTCACGTACACGCTGCGCGTCACGCCGTGGTCTCCTGTCCAGTCCTGTCCGCCCGGTCTCGTCAACCGAGTGCGTTCAAAAAACCCCGCAAGGGTGGCAATGCCCTCTTGACAATACCTCTGAGGGTGGGTAGGACGCCCGCCGGGCGAAGGGCCTGGAAAGGCGGGACGAAAGGCCCCTGGGGCCGGGCCGCGGAGTAGCAGGGAGCGCGGGGGTACTGCCGGGCGTGGGAGAATCGACAGAGCTCACATGTACCACTCACCGAGCAGGAGACACAGCACGATGCGCATCGGAGTTCTCACCGCAGGCGGCGACTGTCCCGGCCTGAACGCAGTGATCCGGTCGGTCGTGCACCGGGCCCTGACCGGCCACGGCGACGAAGTCATCGGCTTCGAGGACGGGTTCAAGGGTCTCCTCGACGGGCACTACCGGCCCCTCGACCTCAACGCGGTGAGCGGCATCCTCGCCCGCGGCGGCACCATCCTCGGCTCCGCCCGCCTCGAGCGCAACCGGCTGGCCGAAGCCGCCGAATCCGCCCAGGAGTTGGCGAAGCTGCACGGCATCGACGTGCTCATCCCGATCGGCGGCGAGGGCACACTGACCGCCGCCCGGATGCTCGCCGACGCCGGGATGCCCGTGGTGGGCGTCCCGAAGACGATCGACAACGACATCTCCTCCACCGACCGCACCTTCGGCTTCGACACCGCCGTGGGCGTGGCGACGGAGGCCATAGACCGTCTCAAGACCACCGCCGAGTCCCACCAGCGCGTGATGGTCGTCGAGGTGATGGGCCGGCACGCCGGCTGGATCGCGCTGGAGTCCGGCATGGCCGGCGGCGCGCACGGCATCTGCCTGCCCGAACGCCCCTTCCAGGTAGACGACCTCGTCAAGATGGTCGAGGAGCGCTTCGCCCGCGGCAAGAAGTTCGCCGTCATCTGCGTCGCCGAGGGCGCCCACCCCGCCGAGGGCTCCATGGAGTACGCGAAGGGCGCGATCGACCAGTACGGCCACGAGCGCTTCCAGGGCATCGGCAACCGGCTCGCGGTCGAGCTGGAGCGGCGCCTCGGCAAGGAGGCGCGGCCGGTCATTCTCGGGCACGTCCAGCGCGGCGGCACGCCGACGGCGTACGACCGGGTGCTCGCGACCCGCTTCGGCTGGCACGCGGTGGAGGCCGCGCACCGGGGCGAGTTCGGGAAGATGACGGCGCTGCGCGGCACGAACGTCGAGATGGTGCCGCTGGCCGAGGCCGTGACGCAGCTGAAGACCGTCCCGGAGAGCCGGATGTCCGAGGCCGAGTCGGTCTTCTGAGAGCCGGTCTTCCGGCCCGAGCGGCCGGGACCTCGGTCCCGACTTCGTCCCGACCGAGGGTTACGCCGGCGGGCGCAGCGCGCCCGACCCGCGAGAGGCCACCGACGCCGCCTCGTTCATCGCGCAGCTCCAGGCGCTCAAGGACTGGTCCGGGCTGACCTACCGGGATCTGTCGGCCCGCGCCGCCGCACTCGGCGACGTCCTGCCCCGCTCGACCGTGGCCAACATGCTCGCGCGCTCGACCGTCCCCCGCGAGGAGCTCCTGACCTCCTTCGTCCGCGCCTGCGGGGTGGACCCCGCAGCCCTGGAGAGCTGGCAGACGGTCCGCAAGGAGCTGGCGGCACGGGGCGTGTACGAGCCCTACGGGACCGACGCCACCGCAACGGACGACGAGACCTCCACCCTGTGGCCCACCGCGCCCGCGCCCGCTCCCGATCCCGCCGACGAGCTCCCACGCCCCCGGTCGCGCACGTACCGGACACTCGTCGGGGCCGTCGCCTTCACCGGACTCGTCCTCGCCGCGGTCAGCGTGGTCGTCGCCCTCGTCCAGGAAGGAGACGGCGACGGCGGTAGCAGGACGGAGAAGGGCATCCCGATCGCGCCCGCCGCCGGGGACATACAGATACGGGTGATCGGCTCGGACCTCTGCCTGAACGAGCGAAGGGGCGGCCGCAGCGGCCAGATCCACCAGCGGACGTGCGAGGGCGCCGACGTCCCCCGCTACTCCCTCATGGATCTCGGGGCCGGCACCTGGCGGATCGTCTCCGACCACCCCGACTACGGCCCCGGCTGCTCCGGCATCCCCACCGGCGGCCGTATCGCGGACGCCGCGTTCGAGGACTCGGAGTGCGGCGACCCGACCCGTGTCGAAAGGTTTCGCCTGGAGCCCCACGGCAGCCCCGTCGCGGGCTACCGCATCGTCCCCGTGGACTCGGCGACAGCCGGCTCCTGCGTGACCGTGACGGGCGACCGCACGGCGGAGTGGGCGAAGCTCGCCCAGGCACCCTGCCGCCCGGACGCCCAGGGCCAGCTCTTCAGCTTCGACCGCCGGACCTAGCGGACCCCGGCCGGTTGACCACCCGTACGGCCTAGGCGCCCGCCGGCTCCACCAGGCGCCGGCGGAGGGTCTCCACCACCGCCGGATCCAGGCCCACGTGCCCGGTGACGTACGCGTACACCGATCCGTACTGCGCCCTCAGGTCCGCGAGGAAGAGCCGCATGATCTCCGCGGGCGCCCGGCCGTACCCCGGCCAGCGCAGTTCCCGCCCCGGGTTGGCGGCGCGCCAGTCGGCGATCAGCCGCTCCGTGGCCAGTTCGGTCAGTGCGAAGTCGTCGAGGATCTGCTCGTCGGAGACGTCGAGGAGGGAGAGGACCACGGCGGCGAGCAGACCCGTACGGTCCTTCCCCGAGGCGCAGTGGAAGACGAGCGGCCCCTCCGCGGACGCGATCACCTCCAGGGCCTCGCGCAGCTCCACCGCTCCGTCGGCCGCGACCTCGGCGAACCGGTCGGCGAGATAGCGCCACGGGTCGATGCCCGGGTCGATCTCCGCTTGGTCGTACGGCCGGTGCTCGATGCTCAGGTTGTGCCAGATGATGCCGTCGGTCTCCGGTGAATCCGGCATACGGCCCTTGGCCGAGATCTCCCACGGGTAGCGCAGGTCGATCACGGCGGCCACGCCGAGCTCCTGGAAGCGGTCCAGGTCGGGACCGCGCAACTTGGCGAGGGAGTCGGAACGGTAGAGGACGTCCCAGCGGACGGTTCCTCCGTCGGCGGTCCGATAGCCGCCCAGGTCACGGAAGTTGTGGAGGTTCTCGAAGGCTATGTGTCGTCTCACGACAGCACCCTACGACCCGACCAACTCCCAGAAGCGCTCGACGATTCCGTCGAGGTAGGCGCGGCCCGAGTCCCCGCTGTCACCCGAGGCGCCCCAGCTGCTCGTCGCCGCCATCTTCGCGTGGTAGTCGGTGTGCAGCCGCTGGAGCGCGAACTCCAGCGTCCGCTTCTGTATCGGCAGCAGCTTCACGACCGGGCGCACGTACGCCTGCCAGCGGGTCGTGGCCGCGTCCCGCAGCAGCTGGGCCAGGTCGTCGTTCCTGCCCGTCACCGTGAGCAGGGCGCGCGGCCCGAGGCCGAGGGTCTCGGCGAGGGCGGCGGTCTGGCGTTCGTTGCCGCGCCAGCGGCCCGACTCCTCCATCCGCAGATAGCCGGGGGCGTCGAGGCCCAACCGCCGCGCCAGGTCGTCCGGGGCGAGGCCACGGGCCATCCGGTGCTCGCGCAGGGTGGTGGCGGCCGCGATCAGCTCGCCGGGTGCGCACCAGAGGACGCCCGCGAGCGCGGTGAGCTCCTGGGCGGTCGGGGCGAGCCGGCCGCGTTCCCAGGCGATGACGGTGTCGGGGGTGATCGCGAGGCCGTACTGCGCGCGGAGACCGTAGGCGACATGGCCCGGAGCCATGCCGAGGCCTTCGCGCAATCGGCGCGCGGCGAGGGCGTTGAAGGGTGGGGAGAGAGGGGAGGGTTGCACCCTGACACGGTAGATGCGGAACGTGACCATTGGCTACGGTGTGTTCACCCAAGGCCAGAGTCCGTAGAAACGTCGGAACCGGTCGGTAACAATCCGTATCGATCACGGTCGCGTTCGGTGACAGGTGGACGGTGTCCGATGGTCGGTACCCGATGGTCGGGCACGGTTCCCGCTCAGCGGCCGATCGTCGTGATCCACCGGTACTGGAGCTCCGGCCGGCCGATCTGCCCGTACTGCGGGGCCCGCGCGGCCCTCCCGTCCGTGACCAGGTGTTCCAGATAGCGGCGCGCGGTGATCCGGGAGATCCCGACGGCCGTCGCGGCCTCGGCCGCGGTCAGACCGTCAGGGGAGTCCCGGAGGGTACGGGTGACGGCCTCCAGGGTGGGGGCGCTCAGCCCCTTGGGCAGCGAGGCGGGTTGAGGGGTGCGCAGGGTCGCCAGGGCCCGGTCCACCTCGTCCTGCCCGGACGCCTCCCCGGCGGTGGCCCGGAACTCGGCGTACCGGGTGAGCCGGTCCCGCAGGGTCGCGAAGGTGAACGGCTTGAGGACGTACTGCACGACCCCGAGCGACACGCCTTCGCGGACGATCGCGAGATCGCGGGCGGAGGTGACGGCGATGACGTCGGCGGAGTGCCCGCCGGCGCGCAGCGACCGCAGCAGCTGCAGCCCGTGGCCGTCGGGGAGGTACAGGTCGAGCAGGATCAGGTCGACGGGCAGGCGGTCGAGGACGCGCATGGCGGCGGCCCGCGAGTGCGAGACCCCGACGACGACGAACCCGGGCACCCGCCCGGCGTAGAGCGCGTGCGCGTCGGCGGCGACGGGGTCGTCCTCGACGACCAGCACGCGGATGTCCTGGCTCATGCGGACACCTCCGCACCGGCGGAGCCGGTCGCAGCCGCCGAGCCCGAGCCGGAAGCGTCTTGCGGACCGGTCGCGGGGACCCGGGCGGTCGCGGGGGCCGGGTCGGGGGCGAGGGCCGGGGCGGACGCGGGCGCCGACGGGACCGGCTCCGGGGGCGCTCCCGCGGCCGGGCTCGGGCCGGGTGAGGGGACCGGAAGCACCGGACCCGGAGGCTCCGCCGCCCGTCCCTCCTCCGCCGTCAACGGCAGTCGTACGGTGAACTCCGCGCCCCCCTCCGGGGCCCGGGCCAGGATCACCGTGCCCGCGGCCCGCGTCGTCGCCTGACGGACCAGGGCGAGACCGAGGCCCCGGCCGGGCCCTCGGGTGGACCAGCCGCGGTCGAAGACCGCGTCCGGGTCGCCCGTGTCGATCCCCGGGCCGGTGTCGGAGACCCTGAGGAGGAGCTCCCCGTCGTGGGTGCGGGCCGTGACCGTGACCCGCCCCTGCGGCGTACCGCTCGCCGCCTCGACCGCGTTGTCGATCAGGTTGCCGAGGATCGTGACCAGGTCCCGGGACGGAAGCGCCGGCGGCAGCAGCCCGTCGTCGATGCGGCTGTCCTCGGTCAGGACCAGCTCCACCCCCGACTCGTTGGCCTGCGCCGCCTTGCCGAGCAGCAGCGCCGCCAGGACCGGCTCGCCGACCGCGTCGACCACCCGGTCGGTGAGCGCCTGCGCCAGCTCCAGTTCGGCCGTCGCGAAGCCCACGGCCTCGTCCACCCGCCCCAGTTCGATCAGCGAGACGACCGTGTGGAGGCGGTTCGCCGCCTCGTGCGCCTGCGAGCGGAGCGCCTGCGTGAACCCCCGCTCGGAGGTCAACTCGCCCGACAGCGCCTGGAGTTCCGTACGGTCCCGCAGCGTGACGACCGTACCCCGGCGCTCCCCGCCCACCACCGGACGGGTGTTGACCACGAGCACCCGCTCGGCCGTCAGATGCAGCTCGTCCACCCGCGGCTCCGAGGCCAGCAACGCACTCGTGAGCGACACCGGCAGACCCAGGTCCGCCGCCGACCGGCCCACCACCTCGGCGTCGAGACCGAGCAACTCCCGCGCGCCGTCGTTGATGAGCGCGATCCGTCGCCGCCCGTCCAGCATCACGAGCCCCTCGGACACCGCGTGCAGCGCGGCCTCGTGGTAGTCGTGCATCCGGCTCAGCTCGGACGCGTTCATGCCGTGCGTGTGCCGCCGCAGCCGGGCGTTGATGACGTACGTACCGATACCGCCGAGCGCCAGCGCCGCCCCGGCCATCCCGAGCAGGGCCGTCACCTGCTCCCGTACCTGCTCGCTGATCTTCTCGATCGTGATGCCCGCGCTGACCAGACCCACGACCCGGCCGTCGTCGAAGACCGGCGCGACCGCGCGGACCGAGCGGCCGAGCGTGCCCATGTGGGTCTCGGAGAAGGTCGTCCCCTTCAGGGCCGGCTCGATGTGACCGAGGTACGTACGGCCGATCTGGTCCGGCTCCGGATGCGTCCAGCGGGTGCCGTCCGGGGCCATGATCACCACGAAGGCGACCCCTGAGTGCCGCCGCAGCGACTCGGCGTACGGCTGGAGGCGCGCGCTCGGGTCCGTGGAGCCCGCGGCCTCCACCACCGAGGGGGACTCGGCGACGGCCGTCGCGAGCGCGGTGACCTGGCGGGTCGCGGTCTCCTCGGCCTGGGCACGGTCCGTGATGTACGCGAAGACGGCGCACCCGGCCACGATCGCGGCCACGAGCACGACCTGCATCGCGAAGAGCTGGCCGGCGAGGCTGCGGGGTCGGGGGAACGGTACGCGCATGTCGGTAAGTGTGCCCCGCCGGATTTGCGGCGGGGAATCCCGTTCCCGAATCGTTCTCCGTCACAGGGTTCGGTCGTGAACGAAAGGAACGTAAGGGTGACCCGGGTCACAGGCTGATGGATATTCGCTGAGATCCACCGGGACGTGGACACCCATCAGCACGAGGAGGACCCCGTGGCCGCAGCACAACGGGACCGTACCCACTACCTGTATCTCGCAGTCATCGCCGCCGTCGTACTCGGCATCACGGTCGGGTTCGTGGCGCCGGGCGTCGCCGTCGAGCTCAAGCCCCTGGGCACCGGCTTCGTGAACCTGATCAAGATGATGATCTCGCCGATCATCTTCTGCACGATCGTCCTCGGCGTCGGCTCGGTCCGGAAGGCCGCGAAGGTCGGCGCCGTCGGCGGACTCGCGCTCGGGTACTTCCTCGTGATGTCGACCGTGGCCCTCGCCATCGGCCTTCTCGTGGGCAACATCCTGGACCCCGGCTCCAGCCTCCACCTCACCAAGGAGGTCGCCGAGGCCGGCGCCAAGCAGGCCGACGGGGCGAGCGAGTCCACCGCGGACTTCCTCCTCGGGATCATCCCCAAGACCCTGGTCTCCGCCTTCACCGAGGGCGAGGTCCTGCAGACCCTCCTCGTCGCCCTCCTCGCGGGCTTCGCGCTCCAGGCGATGGGCAAGACCGGTGAGCCGGTCCTGCGCGGCATCGGGCACATCCAGCGGCTGGTCTTCCGCATCCTCGCCATGATCATGTGGGCGGCCCCTATCGGCGCCTTCGGCGCCATCGCGGCGGTCGTCGGCGCGACCGGCATCGACGCGCTGAAGTCGCTCGCGGTCATCATGATCGGCTTCTACGTGACCTGCGCGCTCTTCGTCTTCGTGGTGCTCGGCGCGCTGCTGCGGGTGGTCGCCGGGGTCAACATCCTCGCGCTGCTGAAGTACCTGGGCCGCGAGTTCCTGCTGATCCTCTCCACCTCGTCCTCCGAGTCGGCCCTGCCGCGGCTCATCGCCAAGATGGAGCACCTGGGCATCAGCAAGCCCGTCGTCGGCATCACCGTGCCGACCGGCTACTCCTTCAACCTGGACGGCACGGCGATCTACCTGACGATGGCCTCGCTCTTCGTCGCCGAGGCGATGGGCAACCCGCTCTCGCTCGCCGAGCAGGTCAGCCTGCTGGTCTTCATGATCATCGCGTCGAAGGGCGCGGCGGGCGTCACCGGCGCCGGGCTCGCGACCCTCGCCGGCGGCCTCCAGTCGCACCGGCCCGAGCTGGTCGACGGCGTCGGTCTGATCGTCGGCATCGACCGCTTCATGAGCGAGGCGCGCGCCCTGACGAACTTCGCCGGCAACGCGGTCGCGACCGTCCTCGTCGGCACCTGGACCAAGGAGATCGACAAGGCCCGGGTCTCCGAGGTCCTGGCCGGCCGGGTCCCGTTCGACGAGAAGACCCTGGTCGACGACCACGCCCCGGCGGACACCGTGCCCGACCAGCGGGCCGACGGCCCCGGGGAGGGCGTGGAGAAGGCGCGCGCCGGCGTCTGAGACTTCCCGAGTCCCGGGCCTTGAGCCGGATCCGGGCCTCGGGGAAAGGGACGACCCCGGCCGCCCGCGCGGCCGGGGTCGTCCTGTTCATCGCTTCTCAGGCCGCAGGGGCCATGGGGGTCGCTGGGGTCACGACAGTCGCCGGGGTCATGAGAGCCGCTGGGGTCACGAGAGCTGCCGGGTCACGGCAGTCGCCGGGGTCACGAGAACGGGATCCTGACCACCGACTGGTTGCCGACGCCGACCGTGCTCGGCCCGTTCCCGATCGCGTTCCACACCTCGATCCGGACCCGTCCGTTCACCAGGTTCCCGTGGCTGCCGGTCGCCGACCGCAGCCCCCTCGCCTGGGTGTAGTGCTCGTAGCCCGGTACGGGATCGGTCGCGAAGTACTGGTACGTCTCCACGCGCTCCCAGCTCCCGTCGCCCGTACGGTCGTAACTCACCCGCACCTGCTGCCCGTTGGCGACCACGGACCCGGCGTCCACGAACAGGTCGAACTCTGTCGACCCGCCGTTGTACGTCCGGGTGATCGGGCCCGAGGTGAAGACCTGCGCGTTTGCCGGGCTGCCGTCGTGATTGGCGCCGCCCGCCGAGGCCAGAGTCGCGGCGGAGGCGGCCGACTGGGCGTCGCCCGCGCCCGAGCCCGTCCGCAGGTAGAGCTGCGAGGAGCCCGAGGGCGGGGGAGTCGTCGGCGGGGTCGTGCCGGCGCCCTTCGTCCACACCGCCACATAGTCGACGAGCATCGGCCGCCCGGACACCGTCGCCGCCGTCGGCGTCTTCCCGGCCAGCGCGTCCGGGAAGGCTCCGCCCATCGCCACGTTCAGCAGGATGAAGTAGCCCGCGTGGCTGGTCATGTCGGCCCACGCCTGGGCCCCGACCCGGGTCTCGTTCACACTGTGGAAGAGCTGGTCGTCCACGTACCAGCGCAGCTCGTTGGGGGAGACCGAGCGGTCCCACTCGAAGCGGTACGTGTGGAAGGCCGACTGGCAGCTCGCGTCGGGGCAGGTACGGCTGGCGCCGATGCCGGTGGTCTCCCCGCAGGGGCCGCCCGGGTTCACCCCGCAGTGCAGCACGCCCCAGACCGAGTTGAGGCCGTTGACGTTCTCCATGATGTCGAACTCGCCGATGGCCGGCCAGTTCCAGTAGTTGCCCCGGTACGGCGCGCCGAGCGCCCAGAACGCGGGCCAGTAGCCGAGGGCCGCGTCGCCCGTCACGTTCGGCATCTGGACCCGGCCCTCGATGCGCAGGGTCCCGCCCTCGGGGGCCTTGAAGTCGGCGCGCTTCGTCTCGATCCGGGCCGAGGTCCAGTTGCCCGCGCCGTCCTTGAGCGGGGTGATCCGCAGGTTGCCGGTGCCGTCGAGGCGCAGGTTGTCGGGGCTCGAGGTGTAGTTCTGGATCTCTCCGGTGCCCCAGTTGGCGGGGCCGCCCGGGTAGCCGTGACCGGTGTCGATCTGCCAGTCGGCGGCGTTCGGCAGGGCGCGGTCGGGGCCGTTGAAGTCGTCGCTCCACTGGAGCGACCAGCCGGGCGCCGGGGGCGGAACGGCGCCGCTGGCGGTGCCGGCCCCGCTCAGGCCGAGCAGGGCGCCTGTGGCGAGGGCGGCGGCGAGGAGCGAGGCGAGCAGGGGGGTACGTCGGACGCGGCTCAAGGAGAACACCTCCGGTGGGGATGAGCGCCTGAGAGCGCTCTCAGGAGGCTTTTGTAGTTGGAGACACCGGCCCCGTCAATGGGTCCGGTGCCTTCGGCTACTGAACGTCCAGCTCGGCCAACTCACGTGCATCCAGCACGAGTTCGGCGGCGGCCGCCGAGTCCCGTACCGTCTCCGGACGACTCGCCCCCGGGATCGGGAGCACCGTCTCCGACCGGGCGAGCAGCCAGGCGAGCGCCACCCGCTGCGGACTCACCCCACGCGCCCGCGCCACCCGGTGGAACCCCCCGAACGCGGGGTCCGCCTCCAGGGCCGACGCCCCGTCCAGCGAGCTGCGCGAGATCCCGCCCAGTGGACTCCACGGCATGAAGGCCAGACCGAGCTCCGCGCAGAGCCGCAGCTCCGCCTCGGAGTTCCGTACGGCGGGGGAGTATTGGTTCTGTACGGAGACCAGCCGGTCGCCCAGGATCTCCCGCGCGAGCCGGATCTGCGCCACGTCCACATTGGAGATCCCGGCCAGCCGGATCGTGCCCGCATCCAGCAACTCCCGTAGCGCGCCGAGTGATTCGGCGTACGGGACGGCCGGGTCCGGCTTGTGCAGCTGGTACAGCCCGATCGCCTCCACCCCGAGCCGTCGTGCGGACGCCTCGGCCGCCCGCCGCAGGTGGGCCGGCCTGCCGTCGATGGTCCAGTCGCCGTCGGCCGTCCGCCCTCGACCGCCCTTCGTGGCCACGAGCACCCCGTCCGTACCGCTCCCGCCCTGGCCACGACCCCCGTACGTGGCCAGGGCTCGCGCCACCAGAAGCTCGCCCTCGCCCGGCTCGCCGTCCGGCGGGTAGTACGAATCCGCCGTGTCGAGCAGCGTCACGCCCGCGTCGAGCGCCGCGTGGACGGTGGCGAGGGCGCGGGCCTCGTCGGGGCGGCCCTCGATCGACAGCGGCATCGCGCCGAGACCGATCGCGCCGACGCGTACGTCTCCGAGCATCCGGTAGCGCATCAGCGCGCCCCCAGCGTCTCGGAGAGGGCCTGTGCCAGCCACTGCGCGGAATGCGAGAAGGAGAAGCCGAGAGCCGTCGCGCGGGAGTTGTCCATGCCGTACGAGCGGGCGAAGGAGAAAGGTGACACCTCGCCGACCTCCACCTCCTGGAGAACGGTCCTTCCGCCCACCTGTCTCTCGATCTCGGCGCAGATGTCGGCGGTGGTGAGCGGACCATGGGAATGGGCGTTGACCGGTCCGGTGAATTCCGTCTCCACCGCCCATGCCAGGAATTCCGCTATCTCCTCGACGTACACATAGGTGGCCGGGTGGTTCACCGCCGGTACGGCGATCGGCTCGCCCGCCCGCACGCGGCGCGCGTAGTGCTCGACCCGCCCGGTGAAGTCGTCCTCACCGCCCAGCACATGGGCGACCCGGACCGCCGCGTACGGGAAGGGCGGCTCGGCCGCGAACACGGCCTCGGCCTGCCGCTTCCCCTCGCCGTAGTGCGCGTCGAGGAACTCACCGTCGTCCCAGGGAAGGTCGGGATCGACGGTGACCGTACGCGGATCGACCGCCTCCTCCCGTACGGGCGTGGCGGAGTCCTCGTACTCGTACACCTCCACCGTCGACGTCATCACATAGCGTCCCGTGCGCGGCCCGAACACCCGCCGGGCAATGGCGGCCTGGCGCGGGGTGTAGCAGACCTGGTCGACGACGACATCGAAAGTCCGGTCGCCGAGCGCGAATTCCAGAGCGGCCTCGTCGTTCCGGTCGGCGAGGATATGGGCGACCCTGTTGGGAACGCCGGCCGGGACATCGTCCGAAACGCCGGCAGGAACGCGGGAGGAACCCCGGTTCAGAATCGTCACGGCGTGTCCGGATTCCAGGAGACGGGCCGTCAACCGCTTTCCGAAATAGCGGTTCCCGCCGATGATCAGAATGTTCATGCGACCAGTGTTACGTTGTGCGCTCGCTGTCTGAAGGGGGAAACATGGGAGTACCGACCGCCGCACCGAAGGAACCACGGCATCTGCGCCCCGCCGCCGACGAAACCTCGGGAGGCGCCTTCGACCCCATCGACCGGCAGATCCTGGACCTCGTCCAGACCGACGGTCGCATCAAGCTCAGCGAGCTCGGCCGGCGCGTCCGACTGAGCCCCGCGGCCGTCACCGAGCGGGTGCGCCGACTGGAGGCCTGCGGGGCGATCACCGGATACGGAGCCCACGTCTCCCCGTCCCGGCTCGGCTACGGCATCCAGGCATTCATCCGCGTCAACCCGCACGGCGGCTACACGCTCAAGCACCCGCGGACCCTGGAGCTCACCGCCCGGCCCGAGATCCGCGAGGTCCACCACGTGGTGGGCGAGGACTGCTGGATCCTCAAGGTCGCCGTCACCGACACGATCCATCTCGAAGAGATCCTGGAGCAGACCTCGGCGCTCGGCCGGACGACGACCTCGATCGTCCTGTCGTCCCCCGTGGAGCGCAAACCGCTCCTTCCTCCACGCGCCGGAAACGGGTCTTGACGAGGTGGTGGCGGGGCCCGGCTTGGCGGCTGCCGGCCGGTGGGTTGCTGGGACTCATGCCCCGCTGGTCACTCCCGGACTTCCGTCCGGGGCGAATGAGTGGTGGAAGGTGAAGGCGTGCGGCGCGGAGCCGTGGTCGTGGAGGTGTTCCAGCCTGGAAACACCGTCCTGCCAGGTGGGTATCACGCCGTCGGAGACCCACCAGCACACGTAATTCGGGTGTCCTGTCCGCTCGAACCAGTCGTAACGCCTGCTCAGCGCCTCACGGTGCAGACCGGTGTAGACGGCGTCGACGGCGGGGCGCAGGTCGGTCCAGAGCGAGAGTGTCGCGGCCAGGGCGGTGGTTTCCACCGTACGGCCCTTGCCGTACCAGGTCGGTACGGCGAACTCTCCCCATGCGCACCAGTCCGCCTCGAAGAGCATGCCCCGGTCACCGTCTGGCGTTTCAGCACGCGCGAGGTATCCGGGGTGCTGACTGATCTCCGGGTAAACGGCCTCACCACTGTCGTCCGCTCTTTGTGGAGGCGGCGGCTGGGCGAGGCCGAACGGCGGCTGTCTGCCGCCAAGTCGGGCCCCGCCGCCCCATTCAACGACCGCGCAATCCCACCCACGCGCCCGCAGGCGCCGATCCCTGCCCAGGGGCGATCCAGCTCCCCGCGTGGCCACGCCCCCGCCCCTACCCCAGCCTCAGCTCCTCCACCCTCGGTGGTTCCGACGTGAAGTCGCTGTACCGCGCCCAGCGCGGGCGTACCCGCACATGGGTGATTCCCGGCCACGCGAGGCGGTCGCGGCCGTCCGGGTACGCCGTGAAGTAGCACTCCCGGAGCCGTTCCCGTTCCGGGCCGTGCGGGATGTCCGCGACGCCCTCGATCTGGGCGGTGATCTCGCCCCAGCCGATGACCAGCGCGATCCGCGGGTCGGCGACCAGGTTCTCGTACTTACGGGTCGTCTCCACGGTGTCGAAGACGATCTCCAGGTCGTCCGTGACCGCGTAGCCGACGACCGCCGCCTGCGGCGCCCCGTCCCGGGCCACGGACGCCTCGACGGCGAGCCGGTGCCCGCGGAGGAACCGCAGCAGTTCGTCGTGGTCCATGAGTCCTCCCTAGCACGGACCGGCACGGCCCGCGCCCCCGTCCGCTTGCCTTGACGTCGGCGTCAAGGCTTACGTTCGACCCATGCGAATCGGCGAGCTGGCCGAGCGGGCCGGAACGACCACGCGGACTCTGCGCTACTACGAGTCCCGTGGCCTTCTGGCCGCCCGGCGGACGGAGAACGGCTACCGCACGTACGGCGAGGACGACCTGCGGCTCCTCCAGCAGATCAGGACCCTGCAGGACTTCGGGTTCGAGCTGGAGGAGACCCGGCCGTTCGTCGACTGCCTGCGGGCGGGGCACCCGGCGGGGGACGCCTGCCCGGCCTCGCTCGACGTGTACCGGCGCAAGCTCGCGGAGCTGGACGGACTCGTCGAGCAGCTTCAGGCGGTACGCGCCCAGGTCGCCGCGCAGCTGCTGCGGGCCGAGGCGGAGCTGCCCGGCGGCCCGGAACCCACATGCGAACTCGGAGGATGACGGAATGATCCGGACAGACGGTGTCACCGAGGTGACGGACGCCGACTTCGACGCCGAGGTCCTCGGCGCGGAGCTGCCCGTCCTGGTGAAGTTCACCGCGGACTGGTGCGGCCCCTGCCGCCAGCTGGGGCCGGTGCTCGGCGCGATCGCCGCGGAGGAGGCGGACCGGCTGAGGATCGTCCAGCTGGACGTGGACAGGAACCCGGAGATCACGGTGCGGTACGGAGTCCTCGCGACGCCGACGCTGATGGTGTTCCGGGCGGGCGAACCCGTGAAGTCGATGGTGGGTGCCCGCCCGAAGCGCCGCCTCCTGGAGGAACTCGAAGACGTGCTGGTCTAGGAGGCGTTGTCCAGGGGGCGTCGGTCGGGGGACTTCGGCCGAAGGCTGTCCCACAGCTCGGTGCTGTACGCCCCGACCAGCGCGCCCACCCGTTCGAGGATGTCGTCCGAGGGCAGTGGGTCGAGCCGTCGGCCGTCCCGCAGTCGCAGCGCCACAAGGCCGTCGGCCGCCTCCCTCGCGCCGACGACCGCCTGGTACGGGACGAGGCGTGCCTCCCGGATGCGGGCGCCCAGGGTGCCGCGCTCCGGGCCCACGACCTCGGCCCGCAGGCCGCGTTCGGCGCACCGGGAGGCCAGTGCGTCGGCGGCCGGCAGCTCGGAATCCGAGACCGGCAGGACGACCAGCTGGACGGGGGCCAGCCAGGCCGGGAAGGCGCCGCCGTGGTGTTCGAGGAGATGGGCGACGGCCCGTTCCACGCTGCCGACGACGCTGCGGTGGATCATGACGGGCCGGTGCTTGGCGCCGTCCGCCCCGATGTAGTGCAGACCGAAGCGCTCGGGCTGGTGGAAGTCGATCTGCACGGTCGACAGGGTCGACTCCCGCCCGGCTCCGTCCGCGACCTGCACGTCGATCTTGGGCCCGTAGAAGGCGGCCTCGCCCTCGGCGGCCTCGTACGCGAGCCCGGAGGCGTCGAGCACTTCGCGCAGCAGCGCGGTGGACCGCTCCCACAGCTCGGGCGCGGCGACGTACTTGCCGCCGGGCCCGGGGAGCGAGAGCCGGTACCGGGCCGGCGCGATGCCCATCGCCTCGTACGCCCGCCCGATCAGGCCCAGGGCCGCCGCGGCCTCCTCGGCGACCTGGTCCAGGGTGCAGAAGATGTGCGCGTCGTTCAGCTGGATGGCCCGGACCCGGGTCAACCCGCCGAGGACGCCGGAGAGTTCGGAGCGGTACATGCCGCCGAGCTCGGCCATCCGCAGGGGCAGCTCGCGGTAGCTGTGCGCGCGGGAGCGGTAGATCACCGCGTGGTGCGGGCAGAGGCTCGGCCGCAGGACGACCTGCTCGCCGCCGAGCTCCATCGGCGGGAACATGTCGTCGCTGTAGTGGGCCCAGTGCCCGGAGATCTCGTACAGCTCCCGTTTCCCGAGGACGGGCGAGTACACGTGCCGGTACCCGGCCCGTCGCTCCGCCTCCCGGACGTACTCCTCCAGGGTGTGCCGTACGACGGCTCCGTCGGGCAGCCAGTACGGCAGCCCCGAGCCGATCAGCGGGTCGGTGTCGAACAGGTCCAGCTCGCGGCCGAGCCTGCGGTGGTCGTGGTGCATGGCGTCCTCCTGGGGTGCTCGCCCGGGACGAGCGGCCGGAGGAACGACGAAGCCCCGGGGCGCTCGGCCCCGGGGCTTCGTGACGTAAAGACAGCGGTCAGCGCGCCGGGACACTCTCCGGCGTCGTCGTGATGACCGCGGCACGCTTCATACGGGTGACGGTAGCGGGACCACCCTCGGCCCGCACGGGATTATTCGTGGAGCCTGAGCCCGAGGCGGCGCGTGACGAGGTTGACGGCGGTGACCTCGACGGCGAGCTCGTCGCCCTCGCCCGGGGCACGGTCCCCGAGGTCGTCCTTGTGCAGGACGCCCTGGACACCAGGCGCCACCTCGACGAGGACCCCGAAGGACACGACACGGGTGACCGTCGCGCTGCGGACCCCGTCGAACCCGGCGCGGGCGAACGCGGCCATCGGGTCGGGCTCCAGGGCCTTGAGCGAGAGGGACACCCGCTCCCGGTCCATGTCCACGTCGAGCACCTCGAAGGCGTGCTCCTCGCCTTCGGCGATGACGTCGGCGGGGGTGTCGACGGGGCGCCAGGACACCTCCGGGATGTTCATCGTCGCCTCCACCCCGCCCAGTTCCACGAAGGTCACGCCGAAGCTCGCGATCAACGCGACGACACCGGTGACGACATCGCCCCGCTCCAGCCCCCGCAGGAACGCCGCCCGCTCCTCGCCCTCCAGTCTCAGAAGCCCGCGCGCGTCCTTGAACGCCGTCTCGCTCAGCAGGGTCCGCCAGCGGGTGAACAGCTTCAGCAGACCGCCTCCGTGGCGGTCCCAGAGCTCGCGGTTCTCCTTCAGCACGTCCAGTTCGTTCGCCGCCGTCAGTTCCGCGAAGTCCGCCCGCTGCTCCCGCGTCGGCGTGAACGCCTCCCCGGTGAAGCGGTCCCGGAAGAGTCCGTCCTCCCGCCCGATGGCGGGGTACGAGAATTCCCGGTCGCAGCTCGCGTAGAAGTACACGATCTCCTCCGCCTCCGCGCCGATCGCCGCCGCCAGTACATCGCGGCGTTCCAACGGCAGCAGCCGCTCGGCGAAGCCGTCCGTGCCGTAGAAGGCGTGGCACAGGCCGGCGAGTCGGAGGGCGTCCCGTGCGCCCCAGGCGGTCAGTCGGGCCTCGACCCGGTCCAGGTGGGCGAGCAGGGTGCCGCCCGGGTGGTCCAGCGTGTCCGCGCCGTGGGCGATCGACAGATCGCGGGCTTCGTCTCTCCCCATGAGACATGAAAATACCCCGACTAGAATTGCAGTCGGGGCTGTTTCTCGCGTATATTCATGGATTCCGTGTCTGCGCACAACGAAAGACGCGGAGAAGTTCAATAAACGCACTGTATCGCGCCGGGAGTCGAATTGTCAACCGAGGAATTTCGGAATGAGCAGCAATTCATCACTGAGCTCTACGCACGACTCGACGACCTGAGGGACCGGGCCGAGGCCGACGTCGGCCGGGCGCTCAAGGCGCCGTGGGTCGGCAACCAGGGCCGGCTGGAGCGTGACGTGATGGTCGCCGAGCAGTCCGGGCTGCTCGCCGCCTTCAACGCGGGGGAGACCGGGCTCTGTTTCGGGCGGCTCGTCTTCAGGGACGGACGCGACCACCACATCGGCCGCATCGGCATCCGGAAGGACGACCCGGACCGCACCCCCCTCGTCGTCGACTGGCGCGCCGAGGCCGCCCGCCCCTTCTACCTCGCCACCGGGTACGAGCCCATGGGGCTCAGCCGCCGCCGGCACATCACCACCCACGGCCGCGACGTGACCGCCCTCCACGACGAGGTCCTCGACCTCGCCGACGGGACCCGCACCGGGCACGAGAACAGCGACGCCGACGAGGTGCTGCTCGCCGCGCTCGACGCCGCCCGCACCGGACGGATGCACGACATCGTGCAGACCATCCAGGCCGAGCAGGACCGCATCATCCGCTCCCCGCACCGCGGCGTCCTCGTCGTCGAGGGCGGCCCCGGCACCGGCAAGACCGCCGTGGCCCTGCACCGGGCCGCGTACCTCCTCTACGCGCACCGCGAGCAGCTCGCCCGGCGCGCCGTCCTCATCGTCGGCCCCAACCCGGCCTTCCTCGGCTACATCGGCAACGTCCTGCCCTCCCTCGGCGAGACAGGCGTCCTGCTCGCCACCCCCGGCGAACTCTTCCCCGGCGTCCGCGCCACCGGTACGGACACCCCGCGCGCCGCCGCCGTCAAGGGCGCGGCCGCCATGGCCGAGGCCCTCGCCCACGCGGTACGGGACCGGCAGCAGGTCCCCGAGCGCGGCGAGCCCCTGATCGTGCCGCACGACGACGGCGACCTGATCATCGACTGGGACATGGCGCTCGAAGCCCGCCACAAGGCCCGCGAGACCCACCTGCCGCACAACCTGGCCCGGCCCTACTTCGTCTTCCACCTCCTCGACGCGCTCGCCGAACAGCTGGCCGACCGCATCGGCGCCGACCCCTACGGCGGGCCCAACTTCCTCGGCCCCGACGACATCGCCCTGCTCGCCAAGTCCATCGCCGCCAGCGCCGATGTCCACGCCGCCATCGACACCCTGTGGCCGCCCCTCACCCCCGAGTCCTTCCTCGCCGACTACCTCGCCGAGCCGACCCACCTCACCGAGGAGGACGCGGCCGCGATCCGGCGCGAGGACGGCCTCTGGACCCCCGCCGACGTCCCGCTCCTCGACGAGGCCGCCGAACTCCTCGGCGAGGACGACTCGGCCGCCCGGGCCGCGGCCGAGGCCGAGCGGGAGAAGCAGATCCAGTACGCACAGGGCGTCCTCGACGTCTCGTACGCCTCGCGCACCTACGAGTTCGAGGACAAGGAGGAGCAGGACAAGGACGCCGCCGAGGTCCTCGCCGCGCACGACATCATCGACGCCGAGCGGTTCGCCGAGCGCCACGAGGAGGCCGACCACCGCAGCGCCGCCGAACGCGCCGCCGCCGACCGCACCTGGGCCTTCGGCCACATCATCGTCGACGAGGCGCAGGAACTCTCCGCGATGGCCTGGCGCCTCCTGATGCGCCGCAGCCCGACCCGCTCGATGACCCTGGTCGGCGACCCGGCGCAGACCGGTGACGCGGCGGGCGTCGGCTCGTGGGAGGACATCCTCACGCCGTACGTGGAGGACCGCTGGGAGCTCGTGCGGCTCGGGGTCAACTACCGCACCCCCGCCGAGATCATGGCGGTCGCCGCCGACGTCCGGCGCGAGGCCGACCCGGGGTTCGAGCCGCCCCGCTCGGTCCGCTCCACCGGGGTCGAACCCTGGCGGCGGACCGTCGAGGACCCGGTGAAGGAGACCGCCGACGCGGTCGCCGCCGAGGCGCACCAGGAGGGCCGCCTCGCGGTGATCGCCCCGTCGGAGCTCCACCCGGCGCTGACGGCCGCGCTCCCGGAGGCCTCGTACGGACCGACGCCCGACCTGACCCGGCCGGTGGTCCTCCTCGACCCGCGCCAGGCCAAGGGCCTGGAGTTCGACACGGTCCTCGTCGTCGACCCGGACGGCATCCGGGCCGGCGCCACGCACGGCATCAACGACCTGTACGTGGCGCTGACCCGGGCCACTCAGCGGCTGGGGGTCATCAGGCGGGCCTGAGTCAGGCGGGCCTGAGCCAGACCGTCGCCAGAGGCGGCAGCGTCATCCGCACGCTGGCCGAACGGCCGTGGGACGGCACCGACTCGGTCTTCACCGGGTCGGTGCTCACCACGTCGCCACCGCCGTACCGCGCCGCGTCCGTGTTCAGGACCTCCGCCCAGGCCGCGAACGCGTCCGGGACCCCGAGCCGGAAGTCGTGCCGCACGACGGGGGAGAAGTTGCAGACCGCGAGCAGCGGCGAGCCCTCGGCGTCGTAGCGGAGGAACGCGAAGACGTTGTCCTCGGCCGCGTCGCCCACCACCCACTGGAAGCCCTCCGGGACGGTGTCCCGCTCCCACAGCGCCGGGGTCGCCCCGTACACGGTGTTCAGGTCGCGCACCAGGTCCCGTACGCCCCGGTGGTCCGCCTCCGCGCCGTACGACGGGTCGAGCAGCCACCAGTCCGGGCCGTGCTCGGCGGACCACTCCGCACCCTGGGCGAACTCCTGTCCCATGAAGAGGAGTTGCTTGCCCGGATGGGCCCACATGAAGCCGAGGTACGCCCGGTGGTTGGCGCGCTGCTGCCACCAGTCGCCGGGCATCTTCGAGACCAGGGCCTGCTTGCCGTGCACGACCTCGTCGTGGGAGATCGGCAGGATGTAGTTCTCGCTGTACGCGTACACCATCGAGAACGTCATCTCGTTGTGGTGGTACTTGCGGTGCACCGGCTCCTTCTCGACGTAGCCGAGGGAGTCGTGCATCCAGCCCATGTTCCACTTCATGCCGAAGCCGAGACCGCCGAAGCCGCCGGGGCCGACCTGGTCCGTCGCCCGGGTGACACCGTCCCAGGCCGTCGACTCCTCGGCGAAGGTGATGATCCCCGGGCAGCGCCGGTACACCGTCGCGTTCATCTCCTGGAGGAAGGCGACCGCGTCCGGGTTCTCCCGCCCGCCGAACTCGTTCGGCAGCCACTCGCCGTGCTCGCGCGAGTAGTCGAGGTAGAGCATCGAGGCGACCGCGTCCACCCGCAGACCGTCGAGGTGGAACTCCTCGCACCAGTACACCGCGTTGGCGACCAGGAAGTTCCGTACCTCCTTGCGGCCGTAGTCGAACTCCAGCGTGCCCCAGTCGGGGTGCGCGGAGCGGCGCGGGTCCTCGTGCTCGTACAGCGGCCGGCCGTCGAACTCCGCCAGCGCCCAGTCGTCGCGCGGGAAGTGCGCGGGCACCCAGTCCATCAGCACGCCGATCCCGGCCCGGTGCAGGGCGTCGATCAGGTACTTGAAGTCGTCGGGGGTGCCCATGCGGGCGGTCGGCGCGTAGAAGCCGGTGACCTGGTAGCCCCAGGAACCGCTGAAGGGGTGCTCGGCGACGGCCATGAACTCCACGTGCGTGAAGCCGAGATCGCGGACGTAGTCGGGCAGCTGCTCGGCGAGCTGCCGGTACGTCAGACCCGGGCGCCAGGAGGGCAGGTGGACCTCGTAGACCGAGAGCGGCGCCTCGTGGTGCGGGCGGGCGCCGCGGCTCGCCATCCACCGGCCGTCGCTCCACTCGTGGTACGAGTCGGTGACGATCGAGGCGGTGTTCGGGGGGCACTCGGTGCGGCGGGCCATCGGGTCGGCGCGGAGCGTGTGGGAGCCGTCGGGGCGGGTGATGTCGTACTTGTAGACCGCGCCCTCGCCGATCCCGGGCACGAACAGCTCCCAGACGCCGGTCGCGCCGAGGGAGCGCATCGGCAGACCGGTGCCGTCCCAGTGGTTGAACTCGCCGGTGACGCGGACGCCGCGGGCGTTGGGCGCCCAGACCGTGAAGCGGGTGCCGGTCACCCCCTGGTGGGTCGTGATCCGCGACCCGAGCGCCTTCCACAGCTCCTCGTGCCGGCCCTCGCCGATGAGGTGGAGGTCGAGGTCGCCGAGGGAGGGCAGGAAGCGGTACGGGTCGTGGACGGCGAGCTCGTCGCCGTCGTAGCGCACGCGCAGCTCGTACTCGGGGACCTTGCGGAGCAGCGGCAGGATCCCGGAGAAGAAGCCGTCCCCTTCGTCGTGCAGGGTGGTGCGCTTCCCCTTGGCGAGGACGGCGACCTCACGGGCGTACGGGCGCAGGACCCGGATCGCGACGCCGCCGCGGACGGGGTGGGCGCCGAGGTGGGCGTGCGGGTCGTGGTGCTCCCCGGCGAGCAGCCGCGCCCGGTCCCCCGCGTCGAGTGGCGGCGCCTTCCGCACCTTCCGTACGGGATCCTGGGCCGCCCGGGGCGCGGGCGTCTTCGCCGGGGGCACTGCCGTCTTTCGAGCGGATCGGGCGGTCACGGGGATGCCTCCTGCAAGGGGGGGTCGAAGGATGGGGTGGGGGAGATGCGCCGGTTCCCACGCAACCGCAACGGCGCGGGGCCCGCACAGGACACTCGGCCGAATGGGCCCCGCGGCACGCCGTGCGCGGGTCGACGGCTCCGGCGCGGGCGCGGGGCGGCGGTCAACCGGGATGGGCCCCTTCACTCCGCTCCCGCCAGGCGTTCGATCGCGGACATGGGGACCGGGAGCCAGTCCGGCCGGTGGCGGGCCTCGTAGACGACCTCGTAGACCGCCTTGTCCGTCTCGTAGGCCCGCAGCAGCGCCGGGTCCGTGCGCGGGTCCGTGCCCGACGCCTCGGCGTAGCCGGTGCAGTAGGCCGCGCGGCAGCGGGCCGCCCACTCGGCGTTCCACGGGCGGTGTGTGCGCGCCGCGTAGTCGAAGGAGCGGAGCATCCCCGCGACATCGCGGACCGCCGGCTGCGGACGGCACCGCTCGGCGAGCGGCTTCGCGGGCTCGCCCTCGAAGTCGATCACCGTCCAGCCGCCGTCGTCCGCGGCCCGCAGCGTCTGCCCGAGGTGCAGATCGCCGTGGACCCGCTGGAGCAGACCGGAGCCGACCGCGCCGCCCGCCGCCGCGAAGACGGCGCGCAGCCCGGGGACGTACGGAAGCAGCGCGGGGACCGCCTGCGCCGCCGCGTGCAGTCGCTGGTCCATCTCCCCGGCCAGGTGCTCCGTCTGCGTCCGGTGCAGCCGCTCGGTCGGCAGCGCCGTCGCCAGCGCGAGGTGCACCTCGGCCGTGGCCCGGCCCAGGGCGTGCGCCTCGTCGGTGAACTCCCGTCCGTCCGCCAGCGCGTCGAGGGCGAGTCGCCAGCCGTCCCGGGAGTCCCGTAGATACGGCTGGAGGACGCCGAGCGTGCTGGCGCCCGACTCGAACCAGGCCACCGGCGCCGGCACCCGCGAGCAGCCCGCGCGCGCGAGCGCGAGCGGCAGCTCCAGGTCGGGGTTGGCGCCGGGGCTGACCCGGCGGAAGATCTTCAGGATGTACGCATCGCCGTACACGAGCGAGGAGTTGGACTGCTCGGCGTCCAGCATCCGGGGCGCGAGCGAGGGCGGCAGATCGACCGTGCGGTGGAAGCCGAGCGGGCCGATCCGGCCCGGTGTGCGCAGCCGTTCGTAGAGCAGCCCGGCGAGCCGCGGATCGCGCAGCCCTTCGTAGACCGCCCGGCCGGCCAGCGGTCCCTGCCGGATCCGCCCGATCAGGGCGGGGGCGAGGCGGGGCGGCAGCTGGGTCCGTACGCCCAGGAGCAGTTGATAGCAGTCGGCGGGCGTACCGGCCGGGCGGCCCGGCTGTTCCACCCGTACGAGCAGGTGCAGCAGCCCGGGTCCCGCGCCGTCCAGCGGCAGCAGCTCGGTGGCCGCTTCCAGCGTGAATCCGATGACCCGGCGGCCCTTGCCCGCGAACCAGCGCTGCCGGGGCAGCCATTCATGGAGCAGGGGAGCGAGTGACGGGAGGAGGGCGGCCGGGGCCCGGGTGGTGGATGCGGTCTCCGGCATGGCATCGCGTCCTTTCCCCGGGGGGCGCAGATTCGAGTTCGTGTGAATCGAGTTCAAATGCGCAAAGTGTCCCGGATGGCGGCTTCGACTGTCCGGATGTGCGGGACGTGTCGGGAGGGGAAGATCCGTACGGGCCCGACAAGAAGGCCCGTATGGACCTGAATCGACCGTGTGTGGGACACAGTGCCCAGGGTGGCGCGGGGGAAACCCGCTCCACCCCGGGCAGTTGGCCGTTCTTCGGTCGGATCTTCGGTCGGTTCGTCCGTCAGTGGTTCGGTCGGTTCGTGGCCGACCGGGCCTTCAGGCGGAACCAGTAGAAGCCGTGACCCGCCAGGGTGAGCAGGTACGGCCACTGTCCGATCGCGGGGAACCGCACCTGGCCGATCAGCTCGACCGGGCTCATCCCGTCGAACTGCCGCAGGTCCAGCTCCGTCGGCTGCGCGAACCGCGAGAAGTTGTTCACGCAGAGCACCAGATCGTCGCCGTCCTCCCGGAGGAAGGCGAGCACCGCCGGATTGGACGAGGGCAGTTCCGTGTACGAGCCGAGTCCGAAGGCCCGGTTCTGCTTACGGATCTCGATCATCCGCTTCGTCCAGTGCAGCAGCGAGGACGGCGAGGCCATCCCCGACTCGACATTGGTGACCTGGTAGCCGTGGACCGGGTCCATGATGGCCGGCAGGGTGAGCCGGCCCGGGTCGCAGGAGGAGAAGCCCGCGTTCCGGTCCGGCGTCCACTGCATCGGGGTCCGCACCCCGTCCCGGTCGCCCAGCCAGATGTTGTCGCCCATCCCGATCTCGTCGCCGTAGTACAGCACCGGCGAACCGGGCAGCGAGAAGAGCAGCGCGGTGAACAGCTCCATCTGCTTGCGGTCGTTGTCGAGCAGCGGGGCCAGCCGCCGCCGGATGCCGATGTTGGCCCGCATCCGGGGATCCTTGGCGTACTCCGCGTACATGTAGTCGCGCTCTTCGTCCGTGACCATCTCGAGCGTCAGCTCGTCGTGGTTGCGCAGGAAGATGCCCCACTGGCAGTGGGCCGGGATCGCCGGGGTCTTGGCCAGGATCTCGGAGACCGGGTGGCGCGACTCGCGCCGTACCGCCATGAAGATCCGTGGCATCACCGGGAAGTGGAACGCCATGTGGCACTCGTCGCCGCCCGAGGCGAAGTCCCCGAAGTAGTCGACCACGTCCTCGGGCCACTGGTTCGCCTCGGCGAGCAGCACGGTGTCCGGGTAGTGGTCGTCGATCTCCTTGCGGACCTGCTTGAGGAAGGCGTGGGTGGCGGGGAGGTTCTCGCAGTTGGTCCCCTCCTGCTGGTACAGGTACGGCACGGCGTCCAGCCGGAAGCCGTCGATGCCGAGGTCCAGCCAGAACTTCAGCGCCGAGAGGATCTCCTCCTGCACGGCCGGGTTCTCGTAGTTGAGATCCGGCTGGTGCGAGAAGAAGCGGTGCCAGTAGTACTGCTTGCGCACCGGATCGAAGGTCCAGTTCGACGTCTCCGTGTCCACGAAGATGATCCGGGCGTCCGGGAACTGCTTGTCGTCGTCGGCCCAGACGTAGTAGTCGCCGTACGGCCCGTCGGGGTTGGCGCGCGACTCCAGGAACCACGGGTGCTGGTCGCTCGTGTGGTTCATGACGAAGTCGATGATCACGCGCATCCCGCGCTGGTGCGCCGCGTCCACGAACTCCACGAAGTCGGCGAGATCGCCGAACTCCGGCAGCACCGAGGTGTAGTCGGCGACGTCATAGCCGCCGTCCCGCAGCGGGGACTTGAAGAACGGCGGCAGCCAGAGGCAGTCGACGCCCAGCCACTGCAGATAGTCCAGCTTGGACGTGATGCCCTTGAGATCGCCTACGCCGTCCCCGTTGCTGTCCTGGAAGGACCTGACGAGCACTTCGTAGAACACGGCCCTCTTGAACCAGTCCGGGTCACGGTCCTTGGCGGGCGTGTCCTCGAACGTGTCGGGGACGGGTTCGTTGACAGTCATGATGTGGGTGACCCTCCGGTCTGCGGGGACGGTCGCAGGGTGAGGATGTGCGCGGGCGTGATGCCCGGCTCGAGGCGCACATAGTTGGCCCTGCCCCAGTGATAGGTCTCTCCGGTGAGCTCGTCGCGCACCGGAACGGTCTCGGGCCAGTCGAGGCCGAGTTCCGGCATGTTCAACGAGACCGTGGCCTCCTGGGTGTGGTGAGGATCGAGGTTGGCGACCACCAGAACGGTGTTCGAGCCCGACCGCTTGCTGTACGCGATCACCGCGTCGTTGTCCGTCGTGTGGAAGGTCAGGTTCCGCAGTCGGCGCAGGGCCGGATGACGGCGCCTGACCCGGTTGAGCGTGGTGATGAGCGGGGCGATCGAGGCTCCCGAGCGCTCGGCCGACTCCCAGTCCCGGGGCCGCAGTTGGTACTTCTCCGAGTCGAGGTACTCCTCGCTGCCGTCCCGCAGCGGCGTGCCCTCGCAGAGCTCGTAGCCGGCGTACACGCCCCAGGTGGGCGAGAGGGTGGCGGCGAGCACCGCGCGCACCTCGAAGGCCGGCCGGCCGCCCTGCTGGAGGTAGGCATGCAGGATGTCGGGGGTGTTCACGAAGAAGTTCGGCCGCATCTGCGCCGCCACGTCCCCGGACAGCTCCGTGAGGTACTCCGTCAGCTCCGCCTTGGTGTTGCGCCAGGTGAAGTACGTGTACGACTGCTGGAAGCCGATCGCGCCGAGCGTGCGCATCATCGCGGGCCGGGTGAACGCCTCCGCCAGGAAGATCACGTCCGGGTCGGCCCGGTTGATCTCGCCGATCACCCGCTCCCAGAACACCACGGGCTTCGTGTGCGGGTTGTCGACGCGGAAGATCCGTACCCCGTGGTCCATCCAGTGCCGCAGGACCCGCACCGTCTCGGCGACGATGCCGTCCATGTCCTTGTCGAACGCCACGGGATAGATGTCCTGGTACTTCTTCGGCGGGTTCTCGGCGTAGGCGATCGAGCCGTCCGGGCGGTGGTGGAACCACTCCGGGTGCTTCTCCACCCACGGGTGGTCCGGGGAGCACTGGAGCGCGAAGTCCAGCGCGATCTCCAGGCGCAGCTCGCGGGCGCGCGCCACGAAGGCGTCGAAGTCCTCGATCGTGCCCAGGTCCGGGTGGACCGCGTCGTGACCGCCCTCGGGCGAGCCGATCGCCCACGGGACCCCGACGTCGTTCGGGCTCGCCGAGAGTGCGTTGTTGGGGCCCTTGCGGTGGGTGGTGCCGATGGGGTGGATGGGCGGGAGATAGACGACGTCGAACCCCATCGCGGCAATGGCCGGAAGCCGCTTCGCCGCGGTACGGAAGGTCCCCGGGACCGTCCTGCCGCGGACCTTCTTCACGCCCTCCGAGCGCGGGAAGAACTCGTACCAGGAGCCGAACAGCGCCCGCTCGCGCTCCACCTGGAGGTGCAACGCGGGCGAGGAGCTGACCAGTTCGCGCAGCGGGTGCCGGTCCAGGGCCTCCGTCACCCGCGGGGCGAGCGCCGCCGCGAGCCGGGCGGCGGTGGACCGGTTCTCGTCGCGCAGGGCGTCCGCGGCCGCCAGCACGGCCTCGCGGCCACCGCCCTTCTTCGGGACGCCCTTCGCCGCCCGCTCGTGGAGCTCGGCGCCCTCGGCGAGGACGAGTTCGGAGTCGATCCCCGCCGGGATCTTGATTTTGGCGGCATGCCGCCAGGTGGCGAGGGGGTCGCTCCACGCTTCGACCGTGTACGTCCACCGGCCCTCGACGTCCGGTGTGACCTCGGCACCCCACCGGTCGGTACCGGGGGCCAGTTCACGCATCGGGATCCAGGGGCCGGGCCGTCCTGACGGGCGACGCAGCACGACGTTGGCGGCGACGGCGTCGTGGCCCTCGCGGAAGACGGTGGCCGTCACCTCGAAGGTCTCACCGGCCACCGCCTTCGCGGGGCGGCGGCCGCAGTCGACCAGCGGGCGGACGTCCAGTACGGGAATACGTCCCATGAGCGGATTCACAGCATCACCTGAGGGTTTACGGGGGTGCGGGTGGTGGTGCGCTCTTTGTAGCTCCGTCGACGGCTGGCGGGTTGCGGGCATGGCCGCTCCTGTCCGCGTTCACTCGGATGGCGGGTCTACGGGGGTGTACCGGGGGAGCCTTCCACCGACTTCCGGTGGCCAATCCGGCGCTTTGTTAACTACTAGGACGTAGGCGTACGGACAAGCACACGGCACCCACAAGATTCCGGCCCCGTCCTTGTGGGACGGGGCCGGTTCACGAACGGGCGTACGGATGGGGCCTGTCGACGCGCCGTGTTGATCGGGGGCGGGACGAGCGCCGTCGGACGTCTCGATCGCGTCGCCCGTTCCGTCGCGATCAACCCTGCGCGGACGGCGACTGCTCCTCCGCGTCGCCGGCCCACACCTGCCACGGCTGACGGGTCACCCACTCGTCCACCGGCGTCGCGCGCACCCCGAGGACCTCGGCCGAGACACCGTCGTCGGCCGCGAGGAGCAGCGGGTCGGCGCCCGTCGCCATGTAGTGGTAGATCCCGGCGACGCCGGCGGCCGTCTCCGCGCCGAGGAGCCGGGTCAGGCCGCGCTGGAAGACCGCGGGCGGGAGCTGGACGTACTGCACCGTCCGGCCGAGCCCGCGGCCGAACGCGGCCGCCAGCTCCGCGCCGGTCAGCGAGTGCGTCCCGCCGATGTCGAAGGTGCGGCCGTCGAGGCCGTCCACGGTCAGCGCCGCGTACACGGCCTCCGCCAGGTCCCGGTGCGACAGCCACGCCGTCGGCGTGGACGGGGGCAGCGGATAGGCGAGGACGCCCTCGTCGACGAGGGCCGGGCCGTTCCACGGCGAGAAGAGGTTGTCCAGATAGACCGGAGGCCGTACGACGACCAGCGGCACGCCGCTGTCGCGCAGCACCTCCTCGGCGAACCGCCGGGTCTCGAACGCGGGCACTGTCGTCGGGCCCTGCGGGACACGGGTGTTGGCGTTGAGGACCAGGCGCACGACACCGGCGTCCAGGGCCGCGAGGGCGATGTTGCGGGCGTACAGCCGTACCCGCTCCGGCTCGTAGACCAGCGGCAGCGTCACCACGGCATGGGTCGTCCCCTCGAAGAGCCGCCGGACGTCCTCCGCGCGCGCCAGGTCCCCGGCGACGAAGGAGGCGCCGGGCAGCGGCGGGCGGTCGGCCGCGGGGCGGCGGGTGAGCGTGCGCACCCGGTGGTGCCGCTCGTCGAGCAGACGTGCCACCGCGCCGCCCTGGAAGCCGGTCGCTCCCACGACCGCCACCCGCATCGGTATCTCACTGGACATGTGTGGTCGAGGCCCTTCGATAGGCTGTCGCTGTTGCCGTGACGGCTCTCTCAGGCTGGCGGCGGCGGCTTCGTCCGTTCAATTAACAAACCGGGGCGGAAGTTGAAGGATCGTCCATGGACATGGTGGGAACCGACCGTGACGACCGGCACGGGGGCGAGCACGACGACCTCCTGAGCGAGCTGCTCCAACCGCTCCGCCTCACCGGCGTCTTCGACAGCCGCTGGCACGTCCGCGCGCCCTGGGCCATCGAGGGGGACGCCGAACAGAGCTGCGCCGTGCTGCACTACATCGTCGAGGGCGGGTGCTGGATCACCGGCGAGGGCCGGCCGCCGCTGGAGCTGCGCGCAGGCGACCTGATCGTCTTCCCGACCGGCACGGCCCACCGGCTGGCCGACCGGCCGGACCGCAAGGGGGTACCCCTCAAGGCCGTGCTGCCCGAGCGCCGGCCGGGCACGTCCGGCGAGATCGTCATCGACGGCACGGGCCCGGAGAGCCGGCTGCTGTGCGCCGGACTCCACTACGACCTCAGCGCGGCGACGGGCCTCTACACCTCGCTGCCCTGGGCCCTCGTCCTCGACGGCGCCCAGGTCGACCGTGAACCGCTGCTCCGCGACACCCTCCGTCTCCTGGCCTCACCCGACCGCCCCGTGGGCCCGGGGGACCGGCTGATCACCCTGCGCGCGTTCGAGATGGCGTTGGTCCTCGCCCTGCGCCCGCTCCTGCGCGAACTCGCCGACAATCCGACGTCACTGCCGATGCTCCGCCACCCGGGCATCAGCCGCGCCCTGGTGGTGATCGCCACACGCTTCGCCGAACCGTGGACGATCGACTCCCTCGCCCGGGAGGTCGGCATGTCCCGCTCCGCCTTCACGGCCGCCTTCCGCGCCCTGGTCGGCGAGTCTCCGGCCCGCCACCTCACCAGCCGCCGCATGCAGGAGGCGGCCCGCCTCCTCACGGAGACCTCGGTCCCCCAGTCGGCGGTCCCGGCGCGGGTGGGCTACCAGAGCGCGGTCGGCTTCCACCTGGCGTTCCGCAAGTGGTTCGGGGTGACACCGGGTGAGCACCGGACGGGGGCGGAACGGGCGGCGTGAGGACGGGGGCCGGGGCGACAACGTGGTTGTCGCCCTCGGGCCACGCAGAGCTCAGCTTCCTTTTGTCGGACAGTCGTTCGTACGAGTGCTGACCGAGGTAGCGCCCACAGACCAATGAGTACGTCAACCGGAAGCGATTCACCCAAGCGCAATGGCTGGTGTGGCTTTCTGGCCGTTGGAGAGGAATGCGGCGTGACGATCTTCACTTGGTGATCACGAAATAGCCACATATCTTGCTCGCTGCCTCCATTCACGGATGTACTGCGCCTCTCTTGATCGTGCTCTGAGGGGGGCTCCGTGCGTTTCGTGCGGCCTGTGTCTTTTGCTGTCGCCTTTGTCATGGCGAGCCTTGTCGGCTCTGAAGGGGCGGTCGCCGCACAGACCTTCGAGCAGACACCTGTTCTTGCGGCAGATGCTCCGGATCAGCGCTGGGGATCGGCCGCTGGGCGTTCGCACAGGTCAGCGGGAGGACAGACATCGGCAGAGGCACCCGGCGGGCGAGGGGGCCATCGGCCCGCGCAAGGGGAGCTGCCGCCCGACGCGGGAGGCTCTACGTCGGTCATTGGTTCGCCCACGGTGAGTGTTCCTCCCGTGAGTGCGACCCCCGTCTCGGTCGAATCTGCAGAGCCCCAGGGGTTCGATCCCGAGACGAGTCGCGAGGTGGTCGCTGAACGCGAGCGTACGGCCCGCACGTTCCAGAACGCGGACGGAACGCTCACCACGCGATTCTTCGATGAGCCGGTCAACTTCCAAGACCAAAGCGGAAACTGGAATGAGATCGACACGACGCTCAAGCCGCTTCCTCACAGTGGCCGGCTTGGTCGGGCGGCGAGCACTTCCAGCGACGGCTGGAGCATCACCGCGGGAGATACCGAGACCACGTTTGCCGGCCATGGTGACGGCGCTCCGCTGGTCTCCCTGAACGTTGGTGCAGGGGCTTCGGTCGGCTTCGCCCTGCAGGGCGCCGCCCATGTGCCGGGCGAGGCCGAGGAGAGCACGATCACCTACCGCGCTGTGCGGCCCGATGCGGACGTCCGGTTCGTGGCCGGTGGTACGTCCGTCAAGGAAGTTCTGGTCCTCAACAGCGCGAACGCGCCGACGGAGTGGGTCTTCCCCCTGCACCTGGACGGAGTGACCGCACGCCTCGACACAACGGGCGCCGTGGTCTTCCCCGATACCTCGGGTGCGGTACGTGCGCGGATCCCGACTGGTTGGATGGAAGACTCCGACCTCGCCCCGAACTCCAACCAGGGCGAGATCTCCAACGGCGTCGGATACGAACTCATCGATGTCGACGGTGGCCAGGCGCTGAAGGTCTCCCTCGACGTCGAGTGGCTGCGCGATTCGAACCGTGTGTTCCCCGTCAAGGTCGATCCGACCGTCGTCACGACGACGGCGGTCACCTCATCCTCCGGTACGTACGTCCAGTCCCCGTACAACGTGAACTTCGCGGGCGACACCAACATCAAGGTCGGCACCTACGACGCGGGTGGCCACAAGGCGGCCGGATTTCTTCACTTCGCCGGCGTCGAGAACACGCTGAAGAACGCCTGGGTCCTGGGCGCCAACCTCGCCCTGTACAACACCTGGTCTTACTCGTGCACCAAAAAGCCGGTCACGATCCACCCGGTCACCTCCAACTGGTCGGAATCGACGACGTCGACCTACCCGGGCCCGGCGACCGGTCCGGCGCTTGCGTCGAAGAGCTTCGCCCACGGCTGGCGCCCTGATGGGCAGACGGCGTACCCATGCGGCGGCGGCGCATGGGAAGCCATCAACCTGGGGTCGGCGGGGCGTCAGCTTGTTGACGACTGGACTCACGGGCGCAAGAAGAACTACGGCCTTGCCGTGAAGGCGTCGACCACTGATTCCTATGGGTGGAAGAACTTCGGTTCTGACGACTACCCGAGCGGCAAGCCGTCGCTGGACGTCACCTGGACCAAGTACGGAGCCACCTTCCAGCTCGGTTCACTTGTCACGCCGATGACCGCCACCACCGAAGGCACCCTCAAGGCCACTGTCACCAATAGGGGGCAGGAGACTTGGCTCAAGAACGGCAAGTACCTGTTGGGCTACGTTCTGTATGACGCGACGGGCAAGGAAATCCCCGACATTGCGAAGATCCGCTGGTCGCCCATGCCGAAAGACGTTCCTCCGGGAGCCAGCGTCACTGTCGATGCCAAGATCGCGCCACTGACTCCCGGCACGTACACGCTCGCATGGACGATGAAGGAGAACAACGTCTCCAACTTCGCCAACGCGGGCATACCCACGGCGGCTCTCAAGATCTCCGCATTGAACATCCCGCCGACTCTCACCGGCCTTGCGCCGGCCAGCGGAGTGGTAGTCGACACTCTGACGCCCACTCTGTGGGCCTCCGGCACAGACAGAGACCGTCACCCGAAGGCTTTGCAGTACCAGTTCGAGGTCTGCGAGGTGGAGGGCAACAACAATCGCAAGAACTGCAGGAAGGGCCCGCTGGGCGCGGCTCAGTGGATTGTTCCCGCGGGATGGCTTTCGTGGGCCAAGACTTATGCGTGGTACGGCTACGCCTATGACGGAACCGCCACGTCCGCTCTGCCGATGCCGTCCCTGCTGACGACACAGGTTCCGCAGCCTCCGATCACCGGCCACCTCGCCGGATCCGACGGCAGTGCGGGCTTCGGTGAACGGTCCGGGAACTACACCACCTCCGCCACGGACGCCGCCGTCTCCACGCTGGGTCCCGAACTCTCCGTAACCCGCACCTACAACTCCCAGGACCCGCGCCAGAAGAGTTCCTTCGGTACGGGTTGGGCTACCCGCTGGGACATGCATGCCGTAGAGGAGGGCAACGGCAGCGTCCTCATCACGCTGTCGAGCGGAGCTCAGGTCCGCTTCGGCCGCAACATCGATGGCAGCTACGCCGCGCCATCGGGCTCGATCGGTGTCCTCAAGAAGGAGACGGGCGGAGGTGGAGTGACCCCCTAAATTCCGACACCTGGGCACTGGATGTTTCGTCATCCAGGGGAAGTGATCCAAGGTGGCAAAGCGGAAGAACTACCCCGAAGAGTTCAAGCGTGACGCGGTGGACCTGGTGCGTTCCTCGCCGGACCGTTCCCTCACCGACATCGCTCACGGCCTGGGCATCCATCTGGAGACCCTGCGCAAGTGGGTCCGCGAGGACCGGACCCGCGCCCAGACGGCGGACGGCGGGGGTGACGCCGGCATGACCCCTGACGAGAAGGAAGAGCTCAAGCGCCTGCGGCGGGAGAACGCCCGGCTGAAGGAGGACAACGAGATCCTCCGGAAGGCCGCCGCTTATTTCGCACGGGAGACGACACGGTGATCCGCTTCCGTTTCGTCGACGAGCACCGGAACGCCCACAGGGTGAAGCGGATGTGTGACGTTCTCGGATGGGACCGCTCCGGCTACTACGCCTGGCACCAGAACAAGGAGGCGCGGCAGGAGAAGGCCGATGCGGAAGAGGGCCTGGCCTGCCGTATCCGGGCGATCCACACCGATTCCCGGGGAGCCTACGGGGCCCTGCGGATCACCCGGAAACTCCGGGACCAGGGGCACGTGGTGAACCGCAAGCGTGTCGCTCGGATCATGCGGGAGCGTGAGATCGTCGGGATAACGCGACGGAAGTCGCGGTCGCTGACGAGACGGGACCGCACGGCGCCGCCGGCGCCGGATCTGATTCTGCGGGACTTCACCGCGCCGCTGCCGGGTCTGAAATTCGTCGGGGACATCACCTGCCTGCCGACGGCCGAGGGATGGCTGTATCTGGCGACGGTGATCGATCTGTGCACGCGGGAGGTCGTGGGCTGGTCGATGGCCGACCACATGCGCACCGAACTGGTCGCAGACGCCATCCGGATGGCCCATGCGGGTGGACACACGGCAGGAAACGCGATCTTTCACTCGGATCGCGGGTCGCAATACACGTCCCATCAATTCCGCGCCCTACTGGCGGAGTTGGATATCCGGCAGAGCGCCGGACGCACCGGTTCGTGCTTCGACAACGCCGCCGCGGAGAGCTTCTTCGCCGTCCTGAAAGCAGAGATCGGCACGACCGTCTGGGAAACCCGGGCGCAGGCTCGGCAGGACGTTTTCCGGTGGATCGCGGAACATTACAACCGGGAGCGGATCCACTCGACCATCGGCTACATCACGCCGTACCAGGCGAGGGTCCGCTGCCATCAACGGCTGGACCTCGCGGCATAAAACGGAAGTGTCGGGACCCGAGGGGTCACTTCATCAGCCGAAGACCCCGAAGTCGACGACCCCGAGTACGACTGCGAGAGGTTGCTCGTACCGCGGTACCTGCGGTGGGACTAGCACGAAGCCACCGACCACCGGCCGCGGAATGAACCCATCCGGAAGTCAGGGAAAGACGCCGAACCCGGGTACCACGCGTCCTCCTCGAAATGTAGAGCCCAAGAACCCGAACACCGGGAAGAACCCGAGACCGGCACCCTCGCGGCCGGCGCCGAAGCCTCAGATCAATACAGCCCGCATACAGCAGCAGTCACAGCAGTACGCCAACCAGGTCGGCGACGTCATCGATCGCGCTGTGGTGGAGGCCATGCAGCCGCTCACTCCCGAACACGTTGTTGATGCGCTGGAAGGTCAGTCGGGCCCGTCCGGTGGAGACAACAGCGATCGCAGTAACGGCGTTGACTGTACGGAATCTCTTGGCAAGAAGCGCGTCGTAGACCGTGGAATGTCGGGTCCGGTGTGCTTCAGGGCGCCGACAGCGGCCACCCCCGGGCAGATTGAGGAGCTTAAGGATCACGTTGCGGCCCTGAACGCGATCCCGGAGTACTGGTCGCCAACTGGTCGCGTATCGCCTAAGAGGGAATTTATGGGGAGCGGGGTCACCCTAGATGAAGCTGCGAGGCAGTATGTACAACTACATAAGAAGGAGCTGGATGGAACTCCCTACGAGTACGCCGGAAAATCTCCGGGGCACCTGCCGGACACCACCTGGTCCGGTAAGTGGAGTCCATACTGCTGGCACCAGCAGGACAAAGATGTGAACAGGCAAGTCGGTTCGTACGCGAACAAGTACCCAGTCGGTTACCGCCCTACCGGCTTCTACTATGCTGGGGTGCGGGGAAACCCGAGTACCTACACGACTGAGCGAGTTTCAGGCTCGGTTAGTCGAGGTGCGTACGGAATCTGTCAGATTTCGCGTCCGTGAGGAGTGGGCTGTGAGAATGCAGGAGCTTGTGTCTCAGGTGTTCATAAAGGCGGCGAGGCAGTATTTCGCCGATTCCCCCATGGGGATGTCATCGATTCCGGCTGTGCATCCACCTGCTCAAGGTCGTGAGCTGGGGGAGCTGGAGCGCCGTATCGGAGAGCCTCTTGAGCCCTCGTATCGAGACTTTCTTCGAGTCACCGATGGAATGGATGGATTCTCGGTTGTCATTCTTGGGTGTCATGACTGGGAACCGGGCGGTCTCGGTGGAGAGGCGGCAGTCTATCTCGCGGACCTGGTGGATATTGGTGTACCAGGAGATGTGGGTATTCCGGACGGTGTTTCACTCTTCCCTGTAGCGTTCAGTCGGGATGCTAGCGAGGCGATCTTCATGGCGGATTTCGGCCTAGGGATTAGCCCACGGTTCTGGTGGGCGGGTGAGGGAGACAGTCTGTTCTTCGATGACTTTTATGTCCTGCTGAAGTACATGAGTGACCCGGCAAGTTATGATCCAATCGAATCGCTCAACTATTAGCCCAGCAGTACCCAGTCGAATTTATATGTACGCTGTGGGGAATGGTGGGGCTCGGATTGCACCGTATATAACAGGCCGACCGGCGGTGTAAGTTGCAGGCAGAGGAGTAGTGGTGGACCTCTCGCGGTTCCGTAGGCTCTTGGGGAATCCCCTCGTTAACGGTGATTCCAATCGAGACTGGTCTGACCTGGAGGCGCGCATTGAAGTTGAGCTTCCAGAGGACTATAAGGAGTTCATTTCGGCCTATGGAGCGGGGTGTCTAAACGATCAAATGCTGCTGTTTCACCCCAAGGGTGACCCCGTTGATGGCCTGAGGCTCGAAGTCCTGATGAAGTCCGCACATTCGGCTTACTCGATGCTCAGGGAGCGGAGTCCAGAGCTGTACCCCTATCCCATCCATCCTGATGATGGGGGGTGTATTGCTATTGGGCGATCATACGGGGGGAATCATCTCTTCCTTTCTCCTCCTGGTCCCGAATCGGGCCAGTGGGGAATCGTGGTCGAAATGGGCGAGTGGGCCGTTTTCGACCTATCCTTCACGGACTTCCTGTGGCAGGCGCTAAATGGTGAAATTTTCCTACCCGTGATTTATGGGGAACCCTCATTCGAGCCCATAAGTGCAATGAGTGAGTAGAGGGCTACTTTAAGTTGCAATGCAGGCGGCGATGAAAGGTCGGTTCCTCGCAGTCGAGGCAGCCGGTCGGGACTATCAACCCCAGATCACCGAAGAGGTGAAAGTGTGCGTGCAATCGCAGGGTTCGCCCGCGGTCAGTACTTCAAGGGCTACTGAGACCAGTGCCACCGGTTTGTACGAGGACTTCGGTAAGTGCTCTGCCGTGAGGGTTCAGGCAGGCGAGGACCCGAGCCTGCCGGGCGGGGGCTCGCCGGTCGAGGCGTCCGGGGCAGCGGCGACTGCCGGTGATCACTGCTCGTCTCCTTCCCGTCTGCGCCAGCCGGTTGTGAGCAGGTCGAGCGCGTCCGGCAGGGGAGGGAAGTGTGGTGCGCAGGTGGGGCAGGCGTAGACGTTGAAGCCTGGGCCGGAGGCCTGGTGGACCTCGGAGACGGTGATCGGGGTTGTGGTGACCCGCGCGCAGCGGACGCACATGCGGACCGGTTTGCGGGGGCTGGGTGGTGGGGTGGTGGCTGAGCACCGGTGGCAGATCTGGTGCCTGCCGTTGCCGGTCGTCGTGACCGTGATCAACGGGCCTTCGGCCGTACCGCACACCTCGCATGCGTCCTCCATCAGGCCACCCCCAGCCCGTGCATGTCCCGTGTGTCCAGGTCGATGCCGAAGTCCGCAGCCAGTACCAGGGTGAGCCGTCGCTGGAGTTGGCGCGCCCGTCGTTCGTGTGCGAGGAGGTATGGCCGGACCATGGCCGTTTCGTCGGCGTCCAGCGGCTCGTCGAGCCCGTACGGGGAGCGGGTAGTGGAAGGGCGCGCCCGACCCAGGGGCTGGGGCGTGGCAGCCGTGGGCTGCGCGGGGCGGAATGCGGACGTGCGTGGTTGATGCCGGTCGCTGGGACTCGGTGCGAGCAGCAGCCTCGCCCAAAGGATGAGGGCGCGGATAAGGTCTTTCACGTCGGTCTGCTCCATTCGGATCGGCCGTGCCCCGGGAGGTCTAGCCACCTCGCCGGGGTTCCTCTGTGCTGGGGAGCGTACACCAGTGAGCTATAGCATACTAGGTATGGGATCTCTCGCCTGACGTGCGATGGTCTGCCTAGCGTGGCGATCGTGATGGAATTTGCCCCCGACCAGCCCCGATGGCGCCAGGTTGCCGCCGTGCTCCGGCAGCGCGTAGCCGATGGCACGTACGCAGCCGGGACGCGTATTCCCTCGGTGATCCAGCTCCAGGAGGAGTTCGGCATCGCCGGCGCCACCGGCCAGAAAGTGCACCGCGCGCTCCGCGAGGAGGGGCTGATCTACACCGAGCCCGGCCTGGGGTCGTTCGTCGCGAAGTCGCCCGAGGGCGGCAGCCCCACCGGGTAGCGCGCCTCCGAAGTCCGCGAACCCCTCGTGAACGGGAGTTGGCTGGACGGTTCTTAAGGAGCGCTGGACGGACGTTCATTGCCTCCCACCGGCCTCGCGATGAAGGCTCGGGACGGTGCCCGCCCTACGGGTGCGGTCGTGGTTCGCGAGGAGAGGCGAGGCTGACGTGACGAGGTCCGGGCAGGAGTATCTGGAGGCGCTGCGCGACGGGCGGGAGGTCTGGCTCGACGGGGAGCGGATCAAGGATGTCACCACGCATCCCGCCTTCCGGGCCACCGCCGCCTCCTTCGCCCGGCTCTTCGACCTCGCCCACGACTCGCCGCACGCCCCCGCGCTCGTTCAGGGCGGGGTGCACCGCGCTTACGCCGTGCCCCGGTCGTACGAGGACCTGGTCGCGCGGCGAGGGGCGTACAAGGTGTGGGCCGAGGCGAGTCACGGGTTCCTGGGGCGGACACCCGACTACATGGCCTCCGGCGCCGCCGGGTTCGCCGCCGCGCCCGAGGTGTTCGACACCGAGTGTTTCGGCGGGGCCGAGAACGCGCTCGCGTACCACCGGCGGCTCGCCGAGGGCGGGCTGCACTGCGCGTTCACGCTCACGAACCCGGCCGGCGAGAGCGTGCGGGTCGTCGAGGACCGCGCAGACGGGATCGTCGTGCGCGGCGCCAAGACCATCGGCACCGGCGCCGTCTTCGCCGACGAGATCCTGGTCGGGACCATCGAGCCGCTCGCCGCCGGGGACTTCGACCGTGCGCTGACGTTCTCCTTACGGGTGGACACACCCGGGCTCAAGCTCATCTCGCGGGTCTCGTACGAAGGGCAGGCCCGGTCCGTCTTCGACCAGCCGCTCTCCTCCCGCTACGACGAGAACGACGCGCTGCTCGTCTGCGACGACGTCTTCGTGCCGTGGGAGCGCGTGCTGACCTACCGCGATCCCGTCGCGACCGCCGCGATGTGGTGGGACACCCCCGCCTATCTGAACCTCGTGCACCAGTCCGCCACCCGCTTCTGGACCAAGCTGGAGTTCCTCACCGGACTCGCCATCCTGATCGCCCGGTCGAACGGCACGGACACGCTGCCGGCCGTCACCCAGGCGATCGGGCGGCTGCTCGGGATGGTCGCGCAGGCCAAGGCCTTCGTGCTGGCCGCCGAGGCGTCGTGGGAGCCGGTCGACGGCGGACGGGGCGGGGTGCGGCCGGGGCGGGACATCTCCTTCGCGCAGCGCATCATGGCCGGCGAGCTGTACCCCCGGGCCGTCCAGGACATCAAGCTGCTCGCGGGCGGCGCGCTCGTCCAGACCCCGGCGAGCGGCCGCGACCTGCTCCACCCCGAGCTGGGGGGACTCGTACGGCAGTACTTCCGTACACCCGGACATCCCGCCGAGGACCGCATCAAGCTCCTCAAGCTCGTCTGGGACGCGCTCGGTTCGGAGTTCGCCGGCCGGCACGAGCAGTACGAGCGCTTCTACCACGGCGCCCCGCACGTCTCTCTGACCATGCAGACCTGGGCGGGAGCCGCGGACCACTGCGAGGGCCTGGCCCAGGCCTGTCTGGACGGGTACGACCTGGGGACCGTCCGGTGACAGGGCCCCAGGCGGCCGATTCACCCGACGCGGTCGCGACGGCCGGGGCCGCCCCCGAAGAGACCGGACTCGCCTCCGGGTCGGCCGACACGAGTCGGCAGTCCGGCTCGGTCCTCGGCCCTCGCCGTCCTCGTGGCCGTCGCCACCACCCGTACCGAATCAGCCACCGCGGCCGCCCGGACCGACGGCTTCCGGGCCGCTCTGCTCGTCGGAGGGGCGTTCGCCGCCGTCGCCACGTCGATCTCCGTACGCTTGCGCCTGCCCATGCCCACCCCGGCGCCGCCACGCCGCGGGCGAGTGGCCGAACCACGGTGACCACGTAGACCCCGGCGAGTGAGCCGAAGGGGAGCGCGGCCGTTCGACGCGTGCCCCCGAGGCGAACGCGCCCCGACCGGAAGGGGCATTCCGTTGGCCCTGTACGACCTTGTAGCCCCCCGACTCGACGAACTCGGCGACCCTCGCTACTGCTTAGCCGACATACGCGCCGCCGACCCTCTCGGCGCCGACGCCGTCCTCGCCGCGTTACCCGCGATGAACGGCGAAGCCGACGGGCCCGCGCTCACGGTGGCCCTGCGCACCCTCGTCCCCGACCCCGACCTGGCCGCCGAGTGGAGCGTCGTCGACGCGCTCGCCGCCATGCGCGACCTCGGCATCCTGCTCGGCTCGCTCAAACGCCACGGCATCCAGCCCGTGGCCGCCGTCCCCGAAGTCCTCCCCGTGCTCGAACTCCTCGGCCGCCGCACCGACATGGTGCCCCGCGACACCGTGCACCACTACACGACCTGGAACCCGTCGGGCCCCCGTCGGCGGACGTACACCGGCCACCCCATGGAGGCCCATCTCCAGGAGGCCGTCCGGATGGTCTTCCCCGGTCTCGTGGCCGCCCTCGACACCTGCTCCCGGCTCGCCCGGCTCGAACCGTACGACCCCGGGTTCGCCGGCGCCCTCGACCGCATGGGCCGGCACCTCCAGGCGATGGTCGACTCCGTCGACCACACGGCCGCCCATGTCAGCCCGGAGTTCTTCGCGCTCACCCTGCGCCCCTACTTCGAGGAGGTCGACGTCGCGGGACGCGACTACCTCGGCCCCGCCGCCGCCCAGGTCCCGCTCTGGCTGGTCGATCTGACGCTCTGGCAGTGCGACCGCTCGAACCCGGCCTACGACGCGTTCCTCGCCGGCTCCCTGCAGTACGGCCTGCCGTCCTGGCGGGACTTCCACGCCCGGCACGCCGACGGCGTCTCCGCCGTCAGCAAGCTCTCCGCGGCCGTCAGCTGGGAGAGCGTCGAGCGGCTGCCCCCGCAACTGGCCGCCTCCGCGCACGCCCTCGGCCGGGTGCTCCGCATCCTCAAGACCTTCCGGGCCCGCCACCTGTGCGTCGCCCGCAAGGCGTACGCGGACGACCTGCGGCTCTACGACGAGGGGAGCGGCGGCGCCCCGATCACCCTGCTGCGCTCGATCCTCGAACTGACCCGGGACAACGAGACGATGGCGCGCCACGCGACCGGAGCCCGCCCGGGCCGCGCGGCCCTCGGCCGCTCGGGCAGCCGCCCCGGCCGAGCGTCCGGTGCCCGTTCCGGCGGCTCGTCGTGTTGAGGGAGGGCCCGGTGATCCACGGCAGCCCGTACGAGCCCTTCCTGCCGGACGGCGGGCGCGATCTGCCCGGCAGCGGGCTTCTGCACGTCGTCGTCGCCGGAGGCGGCATCGCCGGGCTCACCACGGCCCTTGCCCTGCATGCCGCCGGATTCGACCGTGTCACCGTCGTCGAGTCCGCCAGGGAGAGCCGTCCGGTCGGCGCCGGTCTCAACCTCCTGCCGCCCGCCGTCCGCGAGCTCGACGCGCTCGGGCTGCTCCCGCGCCTCGAAGCCGGTGCCCTGCGGACCCGCGAACTGCGCTACTACCACCGTTCCGGCGGTCTGATCTCCCGCGAGCCGCGCGGGCTCGGAGCCGGCTACCGCTGGCCGCAGCTCTCGATCCACCGTGCCCACCTCCAGCGGGTCCTCGCCGAGGCGGTACGGGAACGGCTCGGCGCGGCCGCCCTGGTCACCGGGGTCCGGGTCACCCGGGTGGAGCCGCTGCCCGACGGCCGTCCCCGCGTCCAGCTGGAGCACCGCGACGGCGCCCGGCGCGGCAGGGCCTCTCTGGAACCGGATGTGCTCGTCGGCGCGGACGGCATCCGCTCCGCCGTCAGGGCCGCGCTGAACCCGGGTGAGGGCAGCCCGCCGTGGAACGGGCAGCTGGTGTGGCGCGGCGTCTCGCGGATGCCGGCCCGCGCCGTCGGCTCGTTCATGTTCATCGCGGGGGACGACCGGCAGAAGGCCGTGGTCTATCCGATGCTCCGGTCGGGGAACGACGTCGTGGTGAACTGGGCGCTCGCCCGGCCCGCCGACGCCACGGACGAGGAGTGTCGGGGGGACTGGAACCGTCCCGTCCCTGTAGAAACGTTCCTGCACCATTACGAGGGGTGGGAGTTCGACGGCGTCAGCGTGCCCGAGGTGCTGAGGACCGCCGACACCGCCCACGAGTACCCGATGGTCGACCGCGAACCCCTCGACCGGTGGAGTCACGGCCGCACCACCCTGATCGGCGACGCGGCCCACGCGATGTACCCGATCGGCTCCAACGGTGCCACCCAGTCCGTCGTCGACGCCCGGGCCCTCGCCCACGCCCTCGCCCTCCACCGTGATCCGGCGAAGGCCCTCGCCGCGTACGAGCGCGACCGCAGGCCCGCCACCACCGCACTCCAGCTCGCCAACCGGCGGCTCGGCCCCGAGGTCGTCATCGATCTGGCGCACCAGCGGGCCCCGCACGGGTTCACCGACATCCACGAGGTGATCCCCGCCGCCGAGCTGGCCGCGATCGCCGCCCGCTATGCGGCCACCGGCGCCTGCGAACCGACCGCCGTCAACCAGGGATCGCCCTACACCGTGCCGCTCGGCGCGCTGCCCTGACATCGCGCCGCCCCGGCACCGCGCGCTCCCCCGACACCGCGCCAGCGCCCGTGCCACGGCGCGCGACCCCCGCGCGCCGTGGTCCGGGAGGGCGAGGTGGCCTACCGTCAGGGGGATGCTCAGTCGGCTGCACAGCGTGGTGCGTCCGCTCCGCTCCGTACTCCCCTGCGAAGGTGGAACGCGTGAAGGCAATCCGTCGATTCACCGTGCGTCCCGTCCTCCCCGACACCCTTCGACCCCTCACCGAACTGGCGCGCAACCTGCGCTGGTCCTGGCACGAGCCCACCCGTGAACTCTTCGACTCCCTCGACCCCGTCACCGCCTCCCCCGACGACACCGACCGCGCCGGTCGGCCGGGGGTCCGCTGCGGCGAGGACGTCGACCCGGTTCAGCTGCTCAGCTCCGTCTCCGCCGACCGCCTCGCCGTACTCGCCGCCGACCAGGACTTCCTGGCCCGGCTGCGCGCCGCCGCCGAGGACCTCGACCACTATCTGCACGCCCCCCGCTGGTACCAGGAGCAGAACGGCGGGCTGCCCGCCTCCGTCGCGTACTTCTCACCCGAGTTCGGAGTCACCGCCGCCCTGCCGCAGTACTCCGGCGGCCTCGGCATCCTGGCCGGCGACCACCTCAAGGCCGCCAGCGACCTCGGCGTCCCCCTCGTCGGCGTCGGTCTGCTCTACCGGCACGGCTACTTCCGGCAGTCCCTCTCCCGCGAGGGCTGGCAGCAGGAGCACTACCCCGTCCTCGACCCCGGCGAGCTGCCCGTCGCACTGCTCCGCGAGAACGACGGCACGCCCGCCCGGGTCACCCTCGCCCTGCCCGGCGGCCGCAGTCTGCACGCCCACATCTGGACGGCGCAGGTCGGCCGGGTCCCGCTGCTGATGCTCGACTCCGACGTCGAGGAGAACGCGCCCGCCGAACGCGAGGTCACCGACCGGCTGTACGGCGGCGGCAGCGAGCACCGGCTGCTCCAGGAGATGCTCCTCGGCATCGGCGGCGTCCGCGCCGTCCGCACGTACTGCCGGCTCACCGGCACCCCCGCGCCCGAGGTGTTCCACACCAACGAGGGCCACGCCGGCTTCCTCGGCCTCGAACGCATCCGCGAACTGGCGGGCGAGGGACTCGACTTCGACGCGGCCCTGGAGACCGTCCGCGCGGGAACGGTCTTCACCACCCACACGCCCGTCCCCGCCGGCATCGACCGCTTCGAGCGCGGTCTCGTCGCCCGCCACCTCGGCGAGGACGGCGAGCTGCCCGGCGTCGACGTGGGCCGCATCCTCGCCCTCGGCGACGAGACCCCGCTCGGTGGCGAGCACGGGCTCTTCAACATGGCCGCCATGGGCCTGCGGCTCGCTCAGCGCGCCAACGGCGTCTCCACCCTCCACGGTGCCGTCAGCCGCGGGATGTTCGCCGGTCTGTGGCCCGGCTTCGACCCGCAGGAGGTGCCGATCGGCTCGATCACCAACGGGGTCCACGCGCCGACGTGGACCGCGCCCGAGGTCGGCCGCTGTTCGGCGGGGGCCGACGACCGGGAGCTGTGGGAGCTGCGCAGGACCCTGCGCGAACAGCTCGTGACCGAGGTACGGGAACGGCTGCGGGCCTCCTGGCGGCAGCGGTGCGCCGCGGCCGCCGAGCTCGGCTGGACGGACTCCGTCCTCGACCCCGACGTGCTCACCATCGGCTTCGCGCGCCGGGTCCCCTCGTACAAGCGGCTCACGCTGATGCTGCGCGACCCCGACCGGCTGCGGGCCCTGCTCCTGCACCCGGAGCGGCCGGTGCAGCTCGTCGTCGCGGGCAAGGCCCACCCGGCCGACCACGGCGGCAAGCGGCTGGTGCAGGAGCTGGTGCGGTTCGCCGACGACCCGCGGGTGCGGCACCGGATCGTCTTCCTGCCCGACTACGGCATGGCCATGGCCCGCAAGCTGTACCCGGGCTGCGACGTCTGGCTCAACAATCCGCTGCGCCCCCTGGAGGCCTGCGGGACCAGCGGGATGAAGGCCGCCCTGAACGGCTGTCTCAACCTGTCGGTCCTGGACGGCTGGTGGGACGAGTGGTTCGAGCCCGACTTCGGCTGGGCGATCCCCACTGCCGACGGGGCGGCGGCGCAGGACGAGGAGCGCCGTGACGACCTGGAGGCGGCCGCGCTCTACGAGCTGATCGAGCGGCGTGTCGCCCCGCGCTTCTACGACCGGGGCGCGGACGGGGTGCCGGCCCGGTGGACGGAGATGGTCCGCAGGACGCTGGGCGACCTCGGCCCGAAGGTGCTCGCCGACCGGATGGTGCGCGAGTACGTGGAGAAGCTGTACGCCCCCGCGGCCCTGGCCCACCGGGCCCTCCCGGCGCGTACCGCCGGGGACCTGGCCGACTGGAAGGGGCGGGTGCGCGGCGCCTGGCCCAAGGTCGCCCTCGACCACGTCGAGATCGGCGAGGTCGGCGAGGACCTGGCCGACGCGGAGCTCGGTGCGACGACGGCGGTACGGGTCCGGGTGGCGCTCGGCGAACTGCGCCCGGACGACGTGGAGGTCCAGGCGGTCGCCGGTCGGGTCACCCCCGACGACGCGCTCGTCGACACCCGGGTGTGTGCGCTGAAGCCCGCGGGCGGCCCGGACCTGGAGGGCCGGGTGCCGTACGAGGGTTCGCTCGTCCTGGACCGTACCGGCCCCTTCGGCTGCACGGTCCGGGTGCTGCCCTCCCATCCGTTGCTCGCCTCGCCGGCGGAGCTGGGTCTGGTGGCCCTGCCGACGGAGACGACGGGGGAGGGGGCGGGCGTTCTGCTGCGCTGACTGGTATGGACCAAGGTCTTGACGTGTCCATGGGCGGCCTCTAGGTTCCACGCTCGACGCGGAGTTCATTCACCCGCTCGACGTTCACATACAGGAACGAAAGGCACCCCCCACATGCGCCTCAAAGCCCTGGTCCCCGCACTCGCCACCGCACTGGCGGCGGCCGTCGCCGTGACACTCGCGCCGACGGCCGCCGCCGGACCCGAACGGGCCGCGGCGGCCCCGGCCGCCCCGGCCCAGGCGGCCGCCCCCGCGACCTTCACCCACCCCGGGGTCGTCGTGTCCCGGCCCCAACTCGACTTCGTGCGCTCGAAGGTGCAGGCCGGCGCGCAGCCCTGGAAGGCCGCCTACGACCAGATGATGGCGAGCTCCTACGCCTCTCTGACGCGCGCGCCCAAGCCACGCGCCGTCGTCGAGTGCGGCTCGTCGTCCAACCCCAACCACGGCTGCACGGACGAGCGGCAGGACGCGGTCGCCGCCTACACCCAGGCGCTCGCCTGGTACATCACCCGGGACGACCGCCACGCCCGCAAGGCGATCGAGATCATGGACGCCTGGTCGGCCGTGATCACGGACCACACCAACTCCAACGCCCCGCTCCAGACCGGCTGGGCCGGCTCCTCCTGGCCGCGGGCCGCCGAGATCATCAAGCACACCTACACCGGCGGGTGGGCGAACTCCGGCCGCTTCGCGACCATGCTCCGCACCGTCTATCTCCCCGAGATCATCAACGGCGCCGCCACCAAGAACGGCAACTGGGAACTCATCATGACCGAGGCCGCCCTCGGCATCGCCGTCCACCTGGAGGACCGCGCGGCCTACGACAAGGCCGTGAAGACCTATCTCGGCCGGGTCCCCGCGTACGTCTACCTCTCCACCGACGGCGCCACGCCCAAGCCGCCGCCGAACAGCAGCATCGACACCCGCGACGAGATCGTGAAGTACTGGCAGGGCCAGTCCACTTTCGCCGACGGCCTCTCCCAGGAGACCTGCCGGGACTTCGGCCACACCGGCTGGGGCCTCGCCGCCGCCGTCCACACCGCCGAGACCAGCCGCATCCAGGGCGCGGACCTCTACCCCCAGGTCTCCGAACGGCTGCGGCACGCGCTCGGCTTCCACACCAAGTACGAGAACGGTACGGCGGTCCCGTCCTGGCTCTGCGGCGGCACGGTGAAGCCCGGCCTGGGCCGGGTGACGGAGGTCGGCTTCAACGCCCTCAACGGCCGGATGGGCATCTCCATGACCAACACGCAGATCTACACCGAGTCGCACCGGCCCTCGGGCACCGACAACTACTTCGTCTCCTGGGAGACCCTGACGCACGCGGGGAACCCGAACTGACGCCGGCTCAACCCACGAGTGCCTTGCCGGCGAGCCGCCCGTCGACGAGGCACAGGCGGTAGACGGGCACCGCGGCCGTCATCGTCGCCCGGTAGTACAGGCACCGGTCCATGCCGGGCGGCTCCGGCGGGGCGTCGGCGGTCGGTCCGTCCAACGGGTGCGGCGGGAGGCGTTCGGCGTCGGCGGAGAGCGGATCGCCGACGCGCAGCGAGACGTAGTCGTCCCGGTCCAGGAAGGACCGGGACTGCGTCCACAGCCCGAAGAGCAGCATCACGAGACCGAGCGCGGCGACCAGCGCGAGCGGGATCCAGATCGCCTGCGCGAGCCCGCGCCGCACCTCCCGCCGGGCCAAGGCCCGTTCCCGTACGGAGGCGGGCGCGGCGGGCGCGGCAGGCTGCGCGGCGGCACCGGGCTCCAGCGGCAGCACCGCCCGGACGGCGAACCCGCCGGCCCCGTCCGGACCGTGGCTCAGCCGCCCCCCGGCCAGCCGCACCCGCTCGTCGAGCCCGACGAGCCCGGTGCCGCCGGAGACGCCACCGGCGGGGCCGTCTCCAGCGCACCCGGACACGCCACCGGCCCGCGCCGCCCGCTCCGTACGGGCACGGCCCGACACGAAGCCGGCCGTGCCCGTACGGCTCCGCCGGCAGCCGGTCGCCCCGGTGGCCGGGCCGTTGGACACCGCCACGGTCAGCGCGCCGTCCGCGCGCTCCAGCGCGACCCGGATCGGGGCGCCCGGCGCATGCTTGGCCGCGTTCGTGAGGGACTCCACCACCAGCCGGTGGGCCGCCCGGTCGACCATCGGCGGTGTCTCACCGCCCGGACCGGTCACCGTCAGCTCCACCCGCAGCCCGGACGCGGCCGCCCGCGCCACGACCTCCTCGACCGTCTCCCCGACCGGGGTCGTCGGGGCGCCGCCCGGCTCCTCCTCGTCGTCCGTCCGCAGGACACCGATGATGTCCCGCAGCCGGGCCGTCGCGTCGGCGGCCGCCACGCGCAACTCCCCGGCCGCGGCCTGCCGCCCGGCGCCGAGCCCCGGATCGACCTCCAGCGCGGCGGCGCGCAGCGCGATCAGTGCGAGGTCGTGACCGAGCGAGTCGTGCATGTCGCCCGCGATCCGGGAGCGTTCGCGCAGCCGCTCCCGGTCGGCGACGGCCGCCTGCTCGCGCTCCATACGCGCGGCGAGCTCCCAGCCGGCCCGGACGAGCCGGGCGTACTGGCGCACGTACCGGCCCGTCAGCCAGGGCGCGACGATCGCCAGGGCGAGGACCAGGACGACGGTGAACCCCTGGGAGACGTTTCCGTCCGAGAGCGGGACGAGCGCGAAGCCGAGCACCGCGACCGCGGCGAACAGGGCCGGCGCGGCGCGGGTGTGCTGCTGCCGCCGTCCGGCGAGATAGCCGAAGACGACGAGCGCGAGCGCGTACGGCGCGGTGAACAGCTCCGGGGAGGTGGCGAGACTCAGCGCGACCGCGAGGGCGAGCGAGACCAGCGGCAGCGGCCGGCAACACGCCACGGCCACGCCGAGCACGACGAGCCCCACGACGACCTGCCCCCAGGAGCCGCCGTCGTTGGGGTCGAGCCGCAGCAGCACGGGCGTGCCGAGCAGCCCCCAGAGACCCAGGTCGAGCAGAAGATCCCGAAGCCGTTCACGACGCATCCCCCCAGCTTGCCGGAGGGACGGCACCGGGACCCCTGACGAAAGTCAGTGGTCCCGGCCCTCCAGGAGATCCACCAGCCCCGCCTCGTACGCCAGGATCGCCAGTTGTACCCGGTTCTTCAGGCCGAGGCGGGCGAGGACCGCGCTCACGTGGGCCTTCACGGTGCCCTCCACGACGTACAGCCGGGACGCGATCTCCCCGTTCGACAGGCCGGCGCCCACCAGGGCCACCACCTCCCGCTCCCGTGCCGTCAGCGGCTCCAGACGCTCGCGGGCCTCCGCCGCGCGGGAGAGCCGGCCGGTCGGCAGGTGCGCGATGACGCGTCGGGTGACCTCCGGGGAGAGGAACGCGGCCCCGGCGGCCACCGCCCGTACGCCCGCGAGCAGTTCCCTCGGGTCGCCGGACTTCAGCAGGAAGCCGGCGGCGCCCGAGCCGAGGGCCTGGGCGATGTACTCGTCCTCGGAGAACGTCGTCAGCATCACGACCGCCGCCTCCGGCACCGCGCGGCGCAGCTCCTCCGCGGCCCCGAGGCCGTCGAGCCCGGGCATCCGGATGTCGAGGAGGACCACGTCGGGCAGGTGACGGCGGGCGAGTTCGACGGCCTCGCGCCCGTCGGCCGCCTCCGCGACCACCTCGATCCCCGGGTCGGCGGCGAGGATCGCCTTCACCCCGGCCCGGATCATCGCCTCGTCGTCCGCGAGCAGCACCCTGATCATGCCCACCAGCCTAGGCACGAACGCGCGGACGCCCGGAGGGAACGAGCCCTCCGGGCGTCCGTCACTCACCCGGTGTTACGGGAAGGTGAGCTTGAAGCTGTTGATGTAGCCGGTGTCGATCGCGGCCCGGTCCTGGACGCGGAGCTTCCAGGCGCCGTTGGCGACCTCCGAGGAGGCGTTCACGGTGTAGGTCTGGACGATGTTGTCGGCGCTGCCGCCGGAGCGGTTGTGCAGGTTGTAGACCGAGCCGTCGGGGGCGACGAGGTCGACGATCAGGTCACCGCGGTAGGTGTGGACGATGTCCACGTCCACCTTGAGGGCGGCCGGCGCGTTGCCGGTGATGCCCGTGACGTTGACCGTCGAGGTCACCGCGGCGCCGTTGTCCGGGATGGACACGTCGGCCGCGTTCTCGAAGACCTTGCCGCCCGGGTTGCCGCCGCCGGGGCGCGAGCCCACGTTGATGCCGGCCCAGGCGTGCTCGACGGCCAGGACCTCGGGGCTGCCGGCGCCGTACAGCTCGGTGGCGACCGCGACCGTACCCGTACGGGCACCCGCGTAGTTCGTGTTGGAGCTGAACTTCGTGGTGAGGGCCTTGAACCAGATCAGCGCGGCCTTGTCCCGGCCGATGCCGGTGACGGGCAGGCCGTCGGAGGTCGGCGAGTCGTAGTTGACGCCGTTGACGGTCTTCGCGCCGCTGCCCTCGGAGAGCAGGTAGAACCAGTGGTTCGCCGGGCCCGAGGAGTAGTGGACGTCGATGCCGCCGATGCCCGAGTACCAGGCGTCCTTGGACGAGCCGTCCTTGCTCGGCTTGTCCATGTAGCGCAGCGGGGTGCCGTTGCCGCGGATGTCGATCTTCTCGCCGACGAGGTAGTCGCCCTTGTCCGAGGCGTTGTTGGCGTAGAACTCGACGGCCGCCGCGAAGATGTCGGAGGTGGCCTCGTTCAGACCGCCGGACTCCCCGCTGTAGACCAGACCGGCGGTGTTCGAGGTGACGCCGTGCGACATCTCGTGCGCGGCCACGTCGATCGAGGTGAGCGGCTTGGTGTTGCCCGCGCCGTCGCCGTACGTCATGCAGAAGCAGGAGTCCTGCCAGAAGGCGTTGACGTACGCGTTGCCGTAGTGGACCCGGGAGTACGCGCCGACGCCGTCACCGCGGATGCCGGAGCGGCCGTGCACGTTCTTGAAGTAGTCCCAGGTGACCCCGGCGCCGAAGTGCGCGTCCGCGCCGGCGGTCTCCGCGTTCTGCGGGGTGCCGTCGCCCCAGATGTCGTCGGAACCGGAGAAGAGCGTTCCGGTGCCGGACGTACCCCGGTTGAGGTTGTACGTCTTGTGGTTGCCGCGGCCGGTGTCGGTCAGCGTGTACGAGGGCGCGGTGCCCAGCGTCACCTGGCCGCTGTACTGCGTGTTGCCGGTGCCGGTGTGGACCGCCTGCCACTCGTACAGCTTCGCGCCGGTGGTGGCGTCGGTGACGACGTGGAGCTCGTTCGGGGTGCCGTCGTGCTGGAGGCCGCCGACGACGGTCTCGTACGCGAGGACGGGCGAACCCTGCGCCATCCAGACGACCTTGCGCGGGGCGCGCTCGGCGGCGGTCTTCTTCGAGCCCTCCGCGGCGGCGGCGCCGAGCGCCTGCTTCTCGGCGGCGGCCGGGGCGACGTCGGCGGTCGTGTCGACGTTCTTCAGCTCGGCACGGGAAGCCTTGGTGACGCCCTGGGTGACGCCGGCCTTGGTCTCCTGGACGACCAGGTCGCCGCCGAGGACGGGGAGTCCGGCGTAGGTGCGCTCGTAGCGCGTGTGGGTCGTTCCGTCGCGGTCCTGGACGACGTCGCGGACGACGAGCTTCTCCTGGGCGCCGAGGCCGAGGGACTTGGCGGTCGCCGCCTTGTCGGCGTCGGCGGCGCGTATCAGCGCGGTGCGCTGGGCGGGGGACAGGTCGGCCGGCAGCTTGCCGGGGTTGGCCTGGCCCGCGGCCTGGGCCTTCGGGGCGACGGTCCACTGGTCGTCCGCCGCGGTGGCGGAACCCGACTGGACGCCGACGGCGATCATGGCCGCGGCAGCGATCAGAGCGCCGGTCGCGGTGGCGCGGCGGCTGGGCGTGGATCTCACGCAGACTCCTTTTGCGAGGGGGGTACCGGACCACTGGGTGGGTCGGTCCGGGCAGAGCAAACAGAGCTGTGGAGCACGTACCTGTGAAGCGCGAACTCTCTTACGAGTCGGGGAGAGATTGGCAGCAGTGACGTGCGTCTGTCAGGAGCGCGTCAACAAGTTGGCCGGAAATCGTCCGGTGCCCGAAAGGTCGTGTTCGTTAACCGGACGTTTCGTCGATCATGGCCGCGACGCCGTCCAGCGTTCTCCGGAGCCCGAATTCGAAGAGGGACTCCAGGTCCACCTCGAAGTCCGCGCCCGCCGAGAGCGCGTCGAGCAGGGGGTAGGAACCCCCGGCCGAAATCGCGTCGAACCGTGGCTCGTTCTGGTCCATCCACTCACCGTCCGACATCCCGGTGTCCTGCCGCGCCCGCTCCTCCAGATCGTCGGCCATCGCCAGACCCTGGATGTAGGCGAAGATCGCCAGATGGGTGTGGAGCTTCTCGAACGGTGTCAGCGGCGTGCCGCGCAGGACTCCCAGGATCCACTCCAGATAGGCCATCGCGTTCGGTGAGGCGACGGGCCGGGTGAAGGAGGCCATCGCCTGCGCCATCCAGCGGTGCCGGGTGTACACCCCGCGCAGCCAGCGCGCCCCGTGCCCCAGTCCCGTACGCCAGTCCGCCGGCACCGGCCCCAGCGGCACCTCCCCGCACACCGCGTCCGTCATCAGCCGCACCAGCTCGCCCTTGCCCGGCACATGCCGGTACAGCGCCATGGTCGAGGTCGAGAGGGAGGTGGCCAGCCGGCGCATCGTCAGCGCCGGAAGCCCCTCGGCGTCGGCCAGTTCGATCGCGGCACGGACGATCCGCTCGCGGGTCGGCGCCGTCGCGGGCACGGGGGCCGCCGGTGTGGAGACGACCGTGCCGACGCCCGGCTCGGGGTGGACGAGACCCTCCTGGCGCAGCGCCGCGCAAGCTGCTCCTCGGCGGCGCCGCGCTCTTCGGTCTCGCGTCGGCCGCCGCCGCCTATGCCCACAGCCCGGGCACTCTGATCGCCGCCCGTGCGCTGCTCGGGGTCGCCGGGGCCTGCCTGATGCCGTCCACGCTCGCCCTGATCCGCACCCTCTTCCGCGACGAGGCCCAGCGGGCCAAGGCGGTCACGCTGTGGACGACCGTGATGGCGAGCGGGATCTCGCTCGGCCCGGTCGTCAGCGGCGCGCTCGTCGAACACTTCTGGTGGGGCTCGGTCTTCCTCGTCAACCTGCCCGCGATGGCCCTCCTCCTCATCCTCGGACCCGTACTCCTTCCCGAGTCCACGGGCGCGGCGGCGGGCGGGCGGTTCTGCTGGACCAGCGCGCTGCTGTCGCTCGCCGCGCTGCTGCCGCTGATCCACGGCATCAAGGAGCTCGCCAAGGACGGCTGGCGTCCGCTGCCGGCGCTCGCGGTCACGGCGGGCCTGCTGATCGCCCTGGTGTTCCTGCGCCGTCAGAGCCGGCTCGCGGAACCGATGGTGGACCTCGCGCTGCTGCGCAAGCGGGCCTACGGGGGCTCGGTGCTGGTGAACCTGCTCGCCATGGTCGCGACCGTCGGCTTCGCCGTCTTCCTCACCCAGTACCTGCAGTCCGTCCTCGGCCAGAGCCCGTTGGAGGCGGCGCTGTGGAGCCTGGCGCCGTCGGTGGGCGTCATGATCGCCGCGCCCGTGGCCGCGGTGCTCGCGGGGCGGGTGGACCGGGCGTACGTGATGACCGGCGGCTTCCTGCTCTCGGCGGTCGGCTTCGCGGCGCTGACCCTCATCGACGCCGACATTCCGCTGTGGGTCGTCCTCGTCGGAGCCACGGTGTACGCCTCCGGTCTCGTCTCGGCGATGACCCTCGCCAACGAGAGCGCGCTCGGCGCGGCCCCGCCGGAGCGGGCGGGCGCTGCGGCGGCGGTCATGGAGTCGGGCACGGAGCTGGGTGGGGCGCTCGGGATGGCGGTCCTCGGCTCGATCGGAGCCGCGGTCTACACGGCCGAGATGCCGGCTTCGGCGCCGGCGGCGGCGCGGGAGACGCTGGGCGGGGCGATGGGCTTTCCCGGGGAGGTGCTGGACGCGGCGCGTGCGGCGTTCACGTCCGCGCTGAACGGGGCGGCGTACGGGGCGGCGGGGGCGATGCTTCTGGCGGCGGCGCTGTGTGCGGCGCTGCTGCGGGGACGCAGGGCCTGACGGGGGCCGAGGCCGGGGCCTTGGGCGAGGCGGGGCGCGCGGGGTCTGCGTCGGCGCCCGGCCTCCGGGGGTCGGAGCGGACGCGCCCCGCCGGGCGCCGCCCCGTCGTGCCCCCCGGACGGAGTCCGGGGGGATGGTCCACAACGGGGGAGGGGCTAGCCCACCAGGCTGTCTCGCCAGGCGCGGTGGAGGGTTGCGAAGCGGCCCTCGCCGCCTACCAGGTCCGACGGGTGGCCGTCCTCGACGATTCGGCCGTGCTCCATCACCAGGACGCGGTCCGCGATCTCCACCGTCGACAGACGGTGGGCGATCACCACCGCCGTCCGACCGGCGAGCACCGTGTCCATCGCCAGCTGCACCGCCCGTTCCCCCGGCACGTCCAGCGAGCTCGTCGCCTCGTCCAGGATGAGGACCGCCGGGTCCGCGAGGAGCGCGCGGGCGAAGGCGACCAACTGCCGCTGGCCCGCGGAGATCCGCCCGCCCCGCTTCCGTACGTCCGTGTCGTACCCGTCCGGAAGCCCCGCGATGAACTCGTGCGCGCCGATCGCCTTCGCGGCCTGCTCGATCTCCGCCCGGGTCGCCTCCGGCCGCCCGATCGCGATGTTCTCGGCGACCGTCCCCGAGAACAGGAACGCCTCCTGCGTCACCATCACCACACCGCGCCGCAGTTCGGGCGTCGCGAGCTCCCGGACGTCGACCCCGTCGAGCAGCACCCGCCCCTCCGTCGGGTCGTAGAAACGGGCCAGCAGTTTGGCGAGCGTCGACTTGCCCGCGCCCGTGGAGCCGACGACGGCGACCGTCTGGCCCGCGGGGATCGCGAGATCGAAACGGGGCAGCACCTCGCCACCCGTCCGGTACGCGAACCGCACGCCCTCGAAGACGACTTCGCGTCCGGGCGTCCCGCTCCGGCGCGCCGGGAGCTCCTTGGGCGAGACGGCCTCCGGGACGCCGGGCTCCTGCGCCAGCAGGCCCGCGATCTTGGCGAGCGACGCGGCCGCCGACTGGTACGAGTTGAGGAACATGCCGAGCCGGTCGATCGGGTCGTACAGCCGCCGCATGTACAGCACCGCCGCCGCCAGCACGCCGAGCGCCAGCGTGCCCCCGGCCACCCGGTACGCCCCCCACAGACACATGCCGGCCACGGCCGCGTTCGCCACGAGGCGCGAGCCGACGACATAGCGGGCCATCTCCAGGAGCACGTCGCCGTTGCTGCGCTCATGGCGGTGGTTGAGCGCGCCGAACTCGGTGTCGTTGGCCTGCTCCCTGCGGAACGCCCGTACCGGCCGGATCCCGTTCATCGTCTCGGCGAACTTCACGATCACGCCCGCGATGGCGGTGGACCGCTCGGCGAAGACGAGGGCCGCGCGCCGCTGGTAGATCCGTACGAGCAGATACAGCGGTACGAAGGAGGCGACGGCCACCGCGCCGATGCCCAGGTCCAGCCAGAGCAGCATCGCCGAGATGTACACGAACGCGAGGACGACGCCGATCAGCTCCTGGAGCCCCTCGGAGAGCAGCTCCCGCAGGGACTCCACGTCCGTGGTGGAGCGGGAGATGAGCCGTCCGGAGGTGTACCGCTCGTGGAAGTCCACGCTGAGCGCCTGGGCATGGCGGAAGATCCGCCCGCGGAGGTCGAGCAGCACGTCCTGGTTGACGCGGGCGGCGCCGCGGACGAAGGCGTACTGGAGGAGTCCGGCGGCCGCCGCGCAGAGGAGGTACCCGACGGCGACGGCCACGACGGGCCCGTAGTCCCCGTCCCGGATGGCGGGCACGCCGCGGTCGATGGCGTACGCGACGAGCAGCGGACCGGCCTGCACGGCGGCCTGCTGGACCAGCAGCACGAGCGCGGCGACGGCCACGCGCGCGCGGTGCGCGGAGAGCAGCGAACGCAGCAGCGCGCCGGTGGCACCGGGGGCGGTGGGCAGGTCGTCCTGGTCGAAGGGGTCCCCGCTGGGCGTACCGCCCGCGGACGGACCGGGTCGGTCCCCGGGCGCCCCGGCCCCGGACAGGCCGGTACCCGCCCCGGCCCCCGGCGCTCCGGTCCCGGACGGACCCGACCCGGCCCTCGGCGCCCCGGCCCCGGACGGGCCGGCACCCGTCCCGGCTCCCGGCGCTCCGGTCCCGGCCAGGCCGGCACCCGTCCCGGGCTTCCCGGCTTCGGACGGACCCGACCCGGCCCTCGGCGCCCCGGCCCCGGACGGGCCCGACCCGGCCTCCGGCGTCCCGGTCCCGGACGGGCCGGTACCCGTCCCGGGCTTCCCGGCTTCGGACGGGCCCGACCCGGCCCTCGGCGCCCCGGCCCCGGACGGGCCCGACCCGGCCCTCGGCGCCCCGGCCCCGGACGGGCCGGTACCCGTCCCGGGCTTCCCGGCGTCGGACGGACCCGACCCGGCCCCCGGCGCCCCGGCCCCGGCCAGGCCGGTACCCACCCCGAAGGGTGCGGCCGCCGGCGTCCCGGGTGCCTCGCCCGGAGCCGTCTCCTCCGTGTCCGTCGCTGATGTCGTCGTGGGATCCGTCATCGTTCCTCGATTCCCTCGCCCGACATCAGCCAGGCGTACTCGGCGTTGCTCCGCAGCAGTTCGTGGTGGGTGCCCACCGCCGCGATCCGGCCCTCGGACAGGAGCGCGACCCGGTCCGCGAGCATGACGGTCGACGGGCGGTGCGCCACGACCAGCGCGGTCGTCTCGCGCAGGACCTCCCGCAGCGCCGCCTCCACCAGGGCCTCGGTGTGGACGTCCAGCGCGGACAGGGGGTCGTCGAGGACCAGGAAGCGCGGGCGGCCGACGACCGCGCGGGCCAGGGCGAGGCGCTGGCGCTGGCCGCCCGAGAGGCTCAGGCCCTGCTCGCCCACCTGGGTCGCCGCGCCGTCGGGGAGCGCGGTCACGAACCCCTCGGCCTGGGCCACCCCCAGCGCGCGCCGCAGCTCCGGCTCGCCGGCCCCCGCCCCGATGCCCATCAGCACGTTCTCGCCCACGCTCGCCGAGAACAGCGTCGGCTCCTCGAAGGCCACCGACACCAGCGCGCGCAGCCGTTCGCGCTCCATGCGGGTGATGTCCTCGCCGTCGAGCAGGATCCGCCCGGCGGTCGCCTCGTGCAGCCGGGGGACGAGCGCGGTCAGGGTGGTCTTGCCCGAGCCGGTTCCGCCCACCAGCGCGAGGGTCTCGCCGGGCCGGATGTGCAGGTCGATGCCGTCGAGTACGGGAGGGGTGTCCGCCGGCGCGTCCGGGTAGCGGAAGGTGACGTTCTCGAACCGCACACCGTCCGAGGACGTGGCGCCCGCGGCCCGTACGGGAGTCGACTCCGGCCCCGGCGTCTCCTGCGCCTCGTCCATCACCTCGAAGTACCGCTCCGTCGCCGTCGCCGCCTCCTGGCTCATCGCCAGCAGGAAGCCGATCGACTCCACCGGCCAGCGCAGCGCGAGCGCCGTCGACAGGAAGGCGACGAGCGTGCCGGCCGACAGCTCGCCGTCGGCGACCTGGACGGTGCCGAGCACGAGCGCCGCGCCGATCGCGAGCTCCGGGATGACGGTGATGAGCGCCCAGATCCCGGCGAGCAGCCGCGCCTTGACCAGCTCGGTGCCCCGCAGCCGCTCGGCCAGCTCACGGAAGGCGAGCGCCTGGCTGCGGTGGCGGCCGAAGCCCTTGACGATCCGGATGCCGAGGACGCTCTCCTCGACCACGGTGGTCAGGTCGCCGACCTGGTCCTGGGCGCGCCGGGCGACGACGGAGTACTTCGTCTCGAACAGCGAGCAGAGGATCACCAGCGGGACGACGGGCGTGAGCAGCACCAGGCCGAGCGTCCAGTCCTGGTCGAGCAGCAGGACGTAACCGGCCAGGATCGTCACGCCGTTGACCAGCAGGAAGGTCAGGGGGAAGGCGAGGAACATCCGGACCAGCATCAGATCGGTCGTGCCGCGCGACAGCAGCTGACCCGAGGCCCAGCGGTCGTGGAAGGCGATCGGTAGCCGTTGCAGACGAGAGAAGAGATCGGCCCGCATCCGCGCCTCGACCCCGGCCAGCGGCCGCGCCACCAGCCACCGCCGGAAGCCGAAGAGCACCGCCTCCGCGATCCCGAGGAGCAGCAGATACAGCGCGCCCAGCCACACACCGCCCGGATCGCCCGCGGCGACGGGCCCGTCGACCATCCACTTCAGGACGAGCGGAATGACGAGCGACAGACACGAGGCGACGATCGCGACGACGGCGGCGGTGACCCACCGCCCCCGCACCGGTCGTACATAGGGCCACAGGCGCAACAGCGTGCGCACGGCCGAGCGGTCGGGGGATTCCTTGGCGACTGCATCTTCTCCGGGCATCAGGTCCGAGCCTAGGGTTCACCACTGACAACCCTCACCTGGTTTTCTCCCCGCACCCACCCTCCCGATCCGCCCCGACCGGCGCCTGGCAGCGGCCCGGCGTCTCGCGCCCCCGGCCGCTCCCCGGAGTCGTACCGGCCATCAACCGATCGGTTGATCGTGCTTCGAGCGTGATGGCCGATGTCCTCGGACCGGCTCCGCGGCCACGCTTGAGCCATGGCAATGATCGAAGTTCAGGGCCTGCACAAGGCCTACGGCGGCCGGAGCGTCGTCGACGGTGTCTCGTTCGAGGTCGCCGAGGGGGAGATCTTCGGGATCCTGGGACCCAACGGGGCCGGCAAGACCACGACCGTCGAGTGCGTCGAGGGGCTCCGCGTCCCGGACGCCGGGACCGTACGCGTCGGCGGGCTCGACCCCGTCGCCCAGCACGCCGACGTCACCCGGATCCTCGGGGTGCAGCTCCAGGAGAGCGAGCTGCAGGCCAAGCTGACCGTACGGGAGGCGCTGGAGCTGTACGCCTCCTTCTACGAGCGGCCCGCCGACTGGCGGAGCCTCGCCGAGAGGCTCGGGCTCGACGCCCATCTCGAAGCCCGGTTCGGGAAGCTGTCCGGCGGGCAGAAGCAGCGGCTGTTCATCGCGCTCGCCCTCGTCGGCAACCCGCGTGCCGTCGTCCTCGACGAGCTCACCACCGGGCTCGACCCGCGTGCCCGGCGCGAGACCTGGTCCCTCGTCGAGGACATCCGGGCCGGCGGGGTGACCGTTCTCCTCGTCACCCACTTCATGGAGGAGGCCCAGCGCCTGTGCGACCGGATCGCCGTCATCGACAAGGGCCGGATCGCCGCACTCGACACCCCCGACGGGCTGATCGGCCGCGCCACCGCCTCCAAGGTCATCTCCTTCGCCGCCGAGACCCCCCTCGACCCGGCCGAACTCCGCGCCCTGCCGCAGGTGGCCGCCGTGGAGACGAAGGACGGCCGGACCGTCGTCAGCGGCACCGACGAGACCGTCAACGCCCTCATCCGGCTCCTCGCCCGGCGCGCCGTCACCGCCCACCAGCTGCGGGTCATCGACGCCACCCTCGACGACGCCTTCCTCGACCTGACAGGAGCCGACCACCGATGAGCACCGCCACCACCACGGTCCTCAAGACCGAGGTCCGTCTCTTCACCCGCGAACCCGGCACGCTGTTCTGGGTGATGGTCTCGCCGACCGTCCTCCTCGTGATCCTCGGCCTGATCCCGTCCTTCCGCGAAGTGTCCGAGGACCTCGGCGGCCGTCGGGTCATCGACCTCTACGTCCCCGTCTCCGTCCTCTTCGCCATGATCATGGCCGGACTCCAGGCGATGCCGCCCGTCCTCGCCGGCTACCGCGAACGCGGCATCCTGCGAAGGATGTCGACCACCCCGGTCCGCCCGGTCTCCCTCCTCACCGCCCAGATCACCCTGCACGGTGCCGCGGCCCTCCTCTCCTCCGGGCTCGTCATCGTCGTCGGCCGGCTGGCCTTCGGCGTCCGGCTGCCGCAGAACCTCCCCGGGTACGTCCTCGCCCTGCTGCTGGCGATCGCCGGCGGCCTCGCCCTCGGCGCCGCCGTCTGCGCCGTCTCCCGTACCCAGAAGATCGCCACCGCGGTCGGGTCGGCCGTCTTCTTCCCGACGATGTTCACGGCGGGCGTCTGGGTCCCGGTCCAGGCCATGCCGGATACCCTGCAGCGCATCGTCCAGTTCACGCCGTACGGCGCCGCCTCGCAGGCGCTCGACGCGGCGACGACCGGCGGTTGGCCCGGGTGGGCGGCGCTCGGGATCATGGTCCTGTGGACGGTCGTGCTGACCGCGACGGCCGCGCGCTGGTTCCGCTGGGAGTAGTGACGGCATGGGGGAGAGCCGATGATGGCGACGACGGTCGAGGAACGCTGGCGGCAGTTCTTCCGCTGGGGGCCGCACGGCCTGCTGGCCCTCGCCACCGTCCTCGCCGCCGCGGCCGCCGACCAGATCATGGACCGTACGGAGATGGTCACGACCGCGGTCCTGGTCGTCGCGGCGCTCGCCCTCCAACTCGTCTGGGACGCCCGCCAACGCCGAGTCAGTGCCGCGGAGACGGATCCCACCGCGCCGGCCACCGATGGCGGGCGCCCCGTCGTGTCCAGGGCCGGCCCCACCGCGTCGGACGCCCGGTCCGTCGTGTCCCACGCCGGCCCCACCGCGTCGGACGCCCGGTCCGTCGTGTCCAGGGCCGGCCCCACCGCGTCGGACGCCCGGTCCGTCGTGTCCTACGCCGATCCCACCACGCGGGACACCCGGCCCGTCGGGTGGGCCGGCGACCGGCCCACCCCGTACGGGACCGCATCCGCCACCGAGCTCGCCGGCGAGCATGCGGGGCTCGTCCCCGGCGCTCCCGGCACCGCGTCCGTCTGCTACTTCGTCCTGCGCACCGCGCTCGCCTTCGCGCTCGCCTGGTTCAACCCGTTCTTCTCCGTCTACGCCTGCATCGGCTTCTTCGACGCCGTGCAGCTCCTGCCCCCTCGGCTCGCCCGCGCCGGACTCCTGTGCACCGCCGTCACCATGGCGGGCGCCCAGTCCGGGGGCCTGCCGCCCGCATCGCTCGTCGGCTGGTTCGTCTTCGGCGGCCTCTTCACCCTCAACGCCTGCCTCGCCATGGTCTTCTCCCACCTCGGTACGAAGGAGGCCGAGAAGGCCGCCGAGCGCGCCGCCACCATCACCGAACTCGCCCGTACCAACGCCCGTCTGGAGCAGGCCCTCGACGAGAACGCCGCCCTGCAGGCCCAACTCCTGCTCCAGGCCCGCGAGGCCGGGGTCGCCGACGAGCGGCGGCGGCTCGCCGCAGAGATCCACGACACCCTCGCCCAGGGCCTGGCCGGGATCATCGCCCAGCTCCAGGTCGTCACCGCCACCCCCGACCAGGAGCTCGCCCGGGTCCACCTCCGGCGCGCGGCCGGCCTCGCCCGCCACAGCCTCGGCGAGGCCCGCCGCTCCGTGCAGAACCTGAGCCCGGTCGCCCTGGAGCACGACACGCTCCCCGAGGCGCTGAAGAAGACCGTCGCCGACTGGTCCGAACGTACCGGCATCACGGCCCGGTTCACCGTCACCGGCACCGAGGAACCCCTGCACGACGAGGTCGCCGCCACCCTGCTGCGCATCGCCCAGGAGGCCCTCGCCAACGCCGAGCGCCACTCCGGCGCGTCCAGGGCCGGCGTCACCCTGTCCTACATGGGCGACGAGGTCACCCTCGACGTACGGGACGACGGCCGCGGCTTCGATCCCGGCGCCGTCCCCGCCCGCACCGGCGGTGGCGGCTTCGGTCTCGACGGCATGAGGGCCCGCGCCGAACGCCTCGCCGGCGCCGTCGCCCTGGAGACCGAGCCCGGCGAGGGAACGGCGATCTCCGCCCGCGTACCTTTGGTGCACCATGGCTGAGCACAAGCGCATCACCCTGCTGATCGTCGACGACCATCCCGTCGTACGGGACGGCCTGCGCGGCATGTTCACCGCCGGCACCCCGGGCACGCCCGGCTTCGAGGTCCTCGGCGAGGCGTCCGGCGGTGTCGAGGCCGTCGAACTCGCCCTGCGTCTCGACCCGGACGTCGTCCTCATGGACCTGCGGATGCCCGGCGGCAACGGCGTCGACGCGATCGCCGAGCTCACCCGGCGCGGGGCCCGCTCCCGGGTCCTCGTCCTCACCACCTACGACACCGACACGGACACGCTGCCCGCGATCGAGGCCGGTGCCACCGGCTACCTCCTCAAGGACGCACCCCGCGAGGAGCTGTTCGCCGCGGTCCGGGCGGCCGCCGAAGGCCGCACCGTGCTGTCCCCGGCCGTCGCCTCCCGGCTCGTCTCCCGCGTCCGCGCCCCCGCGGCGCCGGTGGACGAGAGCCTCTCCGCGCGCGAACGCGAAGTCCTCGAACTCGTCGCCAAGGGCACCTCCAACCGTGCGATCGCCGCCGAGCTCTTCATCAGCGAGGCGACGGTGAAGACCCATCTGACGCACATCTATGGCAAGTTGGGCGTCAAGGACCGGGCGGCCGCGGTCGCGGTGGCGTACGACCGGGGCATCCTGGGCCGCAACTGACCGACGTGTGCCGCGACTCGGGGGAGTCATGGACGTCCACCACTTCACGACCGACGCACTGGACCCGGCGGAACGCTTCGGCGCGTGGCACGACCTGACGGCCACGGCGCTGATCCCGACCGTCATCGGCAGCGAGCACGCGGACGACTTCCACGCCGAGGCGCACATCCTCGACCTCGGCGCCGTCCAGGTCGCCGCGATGCGCTACCGGCCCCTGAGCAGCAGCCGTACACCCCGGCTGATCAGCCGCTCCGACCCCGGCTACTACCAGCTCTCGCTCACCCTCAGCGGCGAGATGTGGATCTCCCAGGGCGGACGGGACACGACACTCGGCGCCGGCGACCTGATGGTCTACGACTCCTCGCTGCCCTTCCACGGCGGTACGCGGAGCGAGGAGGGGCGGCTCGGGCACATCGTCGCCCAGTTCCCCAAGGCCCTCCTCCCGCTCCCCGCCCGCGAGGCCGAACGGCTCGTGGCCCTGCGGATGGGCTCGGACTCCGGATTCGGGGCGATGCTCGCCCAGTTCCTCGTCCGGCTCGCCGCCGACTGGGGGTCCCGCCAGGACGAAGCCCCCGGGGGAGCGTCCTTCGCCGAGAGCGAGGCGCCCCGCCTGACACGGGTGATGCTCGACCTCCTCGCCGGGGCGGCCGGCCCGTACCTCGACGCCGCGAGCGCGCAGGAGCCCGAGAGCCGCCGGCACGCGCTGTTCCTGCGGATCCAGGAGTTCGTCCGGCTCCGGCTCGCCGACCCGGGCCTCACACCGCACACCATCGCCGCCGCCCACCACATCTCGGTGCGCTATCTGCACCTGCTGTGCCAGGAACACGGCGTCACCGTCTCCGGCTGGATCCGCGACCGCCGGCTGGACCGCGCCCGCCGCGACCTCGCCGACCCGGCGCAGCGGGCGGCGCCCGTCCACGACATCGCGGCCCGCTGGGGCTTCCGCCACCACGCGGCCTTCAGCCGGGCGTTCCGGACGGCGTACGGCTGCACCCCCAGCGAGTACCGGGCGTGCGCGCAGCGTCAATGAGCTGTGCGCTCCAGGCCAAAGACAGCGCCGAACGGACGCGCGGAGACTGGACGGACACGCGGAGCCGTCACGGGGGATGTCGGGGACGGCCCGTGTGCCGGTGCCCCAGGCGTGCGTGCCGCCACGGCACGCAGGGGGAAGCACCATCCCTTCCCGCACCGGCCACCGCCGTCGCGCCGCGGTGGCCGGTGCGGGTCTTCACCCCGCGCCCCTCACCCCCCGACCCGCAGCAGCAGCACCGACCGCGCCCCCACCGTCACCGTCTCCCCGCCTCGGTGCACCGTTCCCGGGGCCTGGGACTGCTCCTCCAAGGTCGTGTCCAGGACCAGTTCGTACGACTCCGCCCACGGCGGACCCGGGAGGCGGTACGCGAGGGGGCGTGGGCCCGCATGCAGGATCGCCAGGAAGCTGTCGTCGGTGATCTGGGCGCCGCGGGCGTCCCGGCCGGGGATGTCGCGGCCCGAGAGGTAGAGGCCCAGGGTGGCGGCGGGGGCGTACCAGTCCTGCTCCGTCATCTCCTGGCCGTCCGGCGTGAACCACGCCAGGTCCCGCAGGCCGTCCGCGCCCTGCGGGCGGCCGGAGAAGAACGCGCGGCGGCGCAGCACCGGGTGGGTGTGGCGCAGGGCGAGCAGCCGGCGGGTCAGGGCGAGCAGCTCCCGTCGCCCGGGGTCCTCGGGCAGTGACCAGTCCAGCCAGCTCGTCTCGTTGTCCTGGCAGTACGCGTTGTTGTTGCCGCCCTGCGTGCGCCCCATCTCGTCGCCCGCGACCAGCATCGGCACCCCGGTCGACAGCAGCAGCGTCGTCAGCAGGTTCCGCAGCTGGCGCAGGCGCAGCGCGCCGATCTCGGGGTCGTCGGTCTCGCCCTCCGCCCCGCAGTTCCAGGCGCGGTTGTCGTTCGTGCCGTCCCGGTTGCCCTCCCCGTTGGCCTCGTTGTGCTTCCGCTCGTAGGTGACGAGGTCCCGTAACGTGAACCCGTCGTGGGCGGTGATGAAGTTGACCGAGGCGTACGGGCGCCGGCCGCCCCAGGCGTACAGGTCGCTGGAGCCCGAGAGCCGGTAGCCGAGGTCCCGCACGTCGGGCAGCGCGCCGCGCCAGAAGTCCCGTACCGCGTCGCGGTAGCGGTCGTTCCACTCCGTCCACAGCGGGGGGAACGCGCCGACCTGGTAGCCGCCGTTGCCGACGTCCCACGGCTCGGCGATCAGCTTGACCCGGCGCAGCACCGGGTCCTGGGCGATGACCGCGAGGAAGGGCGAGAGCATGTCGACGTCGTGCATCGAGCGGGCGAGCGCCGCGGCCAGGTCGAAGCGGAAGCCGTCGACGCCCATCTCCGTCACCCAGTACCGCAGCGAGTCCGTGATCAGCCGGAGCACCTGCGGCTGGACCACGTGCAGGGTGTTGCCGCAGCCCGTGTAGTCGGCGTACCGGCGGGCGTCGGACTGGAGCCGGTAGTAGCCGCGGTTGTCGATGCCCTTCAGGGAGAGAGTGGGGCCCAGTTCGCCCGCCTCGGCCGTGTGGTTGTAGACCACGTCGAGGATGACCTCGATCCCGGCGGCGTGCAGCGCCCGCACCATCCGCTTGAACTCGCCGACCTGCTGGCCGGTGGTCCCCGACGAGGAGTAGCCGGCGTGCGGGGCGAAGTAGCCGATGGAGTTGTAGCCCCAGTAGTTCCGCAGGTCCCGCCGCAGCAGATGGTCCTCGTGGGCGAACTGGTGCACCGGAAGCAGCTCGACCGCCGTCACCCCGAGCCGTACGAGATGGTCGATCGCCGCCGGGTGCGCGAGCCCGGCGTACGTGCCCCGCAACTGCTCGGGGATGCCCGGGTGGAGCTGGGTGAAGCCCTTCACGTGCAGCTCGTAGATGACCGAGTCCGGCCAGGGGGTCTTCGGTCTGCGGTCGTCCGACCAGTCGTCGTCGTCCTGGACGACGACGCCCTTCGGGACGAACGGCGCCGAGTCCCGGTCGTCCCGCACGGTGTCGGCCACGTGCTGCTGGGGCCAGTCGCGGACGTGCCCGTACACCTCGGGCGGCAGCGTGAAGTCCCCGTCGACGGCTCGCGCGTACGGATCCAGGAGCAGCTTGGCCGGGTTCCAGCGGGCGCCCGTCCACGGGTCCCAGCGGCCGTGCACCCGGAAGCCGTACCGCTGCCCGGCCGCCACCCCCGGCACGAAGCCGTGCCAGATCTCGTGGGTGAGCTCGGTCAGCGGCAGCCGTCTCTCCGTCTCCCGCCCCGCGCCGTCGGTGTCGAAGAGACACAGCTCGACGGCCTCCGCCCCGCCCGCCCACAGCGCGAAGTTGGTGCCGGCGACCCCGTCGGGTCCCACCCGGCACCGCGCGCCCAACGGGGTGGGCGCCCCCGGCCACACCACGGGCCGGGGCCGCTCCGGGGCAGGGGAGAGCCCCACTCCGTCCCGTACCGCCTCCTGCTCGGCTGCGCTCGACACCTGTCGGCCTCCCGCGGCTCGTCGGGCCCTCCCCCACAGCCACCGGCATGGGAGGTACCCCATGTCGCGGAGGGCGCGGCGTCCCGGCCGCGACTCCCCGCACGTGGTCCTCCCACCTGTTCTGCCCGGACGACCGGACTCCCAACATGACCCGCACGCACGTTTCCCCTGGAGGGTGGCCGTCGTTGGGCCGGGCGTGAAACACGTACTGAAGCGGGTGAGGACCGGTGCGGTGCTCGCCCTGGCGGCGGCGGGACTGATGGCCGGGCTTGCCGGCTGCACCGACAAGGGTGGTGACGGCGGCGGTGGAGGCATCGACATCTCGCTGCCCGGGAAGGCGCGGGCGCCCGGCGACGTCATCCGGATCAGCCCGGAGGACGGCAGCCGGGCCGTGCCCGCCGAGGGGCCGATCGAGGTGAGGGTGGACAGCGGACGCCTCGAACGGGTCACCGTCGTCCAGGTCGAGGACGCCCAGCGGACCGCGGTCCCCGGCGCGATCAGCGAGGACGGGCTGCGCTGGCGGCCGAACGCGGGCGCGCGGCTCGCGCTCGCCGCGAAGTACAGCGTGGACGCCGTGGCGCTCGACGCCCACGGCCGGCGCTCCGCCCGGCACACCACGTTCACCACGGTCGTGCCCGAGCGCCGCTTCATCGGCTACTTCAAGCCGGAGAACCGTTCCACGGTCGGCACCGGCATGATCGTTTCGTTCGGCTTCAACCGGGCCATCGAGAACCGGGAGGCGGTCGAACGGTCCATCAGGATCACCTCCGAGCCCCCGGTGGAGGTCGTCGGCCACTGGTTCGGCAAGGAGCGGCTCGACTTCCGTCCGGAGGAGTACTGGCGGCCCGGCACCAAGGTGACCGTCGAGCTCGCGCTGCGCGATGTCGAGGGGGCGCCGGGGGTGTACGGCATCCAGCGCAAGACGGTCGGGTTCACGGTCGGGCGCTCCCAGGTGTCCGTGGTCGACGCGGCGGCGCACACGATGGAGGTGCACAGGGACGGTGCCGTCCTCGCGACCGTGCCCATCACGGCCGGGGCGCCGAAGACCACCACGTACAACGGCAAGATGGTGGTCACGGAGCTCTTCGACGTGACGCGGATGGACGGCCGCACGGTCGGCTTCGGCGGCGAGTACGACATCAAGGACGTACCGCACGCGATGCGGCTGACCGACTCGGGGACCTTCCTGCACGGCAACTACTGGGCCGATCCCTCGACCTTCGGGTCGGCCAACGTCAGCCACGGCTGCGTCGGTCTGCGGGACGAGAAGGGCGGCAGCCCGGACTCCCCGGCGGGCTGGTTCTTCGACCGGACCCTCATCGGCGATGTGGTGGAAGTGGTCAACTCCCGTGACCGAAAGGTCGCTCCCGACAACGGGCTCGGAGGCTGGAACATGGAGTGGAACCAGTGGAAGGCAGGTTCCGCCCTGCGGTGAGCCCCCCGTCGTCCCCTCGCTGACCTGCGTCACGTGCACGGTTCCTGGATCGACTGGGACTGAACAGTGACATTCGCGTGGAACTTTCGTGTCCTACGGTGTGATTATCTAGCGCCGTGTGCGCGGAGGATGCGCGCGGGGGTGCGGGCCGTGGTGAGACCAGGCCGTGCGAGGGGAGACGACCATTTTGAACGGGCAGCCGATATCGGCCGGGGTGGGGCGTGGACGGCGGCGCGGGGGCGCGCGTCTGCAGGCCCTGGCTGTGGGAGCGTTGCTCCTGGTGCTGACGGCGTGCGGGGGCGGGGACCCGGCGGGCGGCGGCAAGGGCGGACAGGACCCGGCGCAGAGCGGCGGGGGCAAGCAGGAGAATGCGGCGTCGCAGGCGGTCGTCACGATCGCCCCGAAGGACGGCGCCGACTCGGTCGCCACCAGCGGTGTGCTGAAGGTGACGGCCGAGCAGGGCAAGCTGACGACGGTCACCGTCGCCGACACCAAGGGTGCCGAGGTCGAGGGCAAGATCGCCGCGGACGGCGCCAGCTGGACGCCGGTCGGTCACCTGTCGGCGGGTACGCAGTACAAGGTCCACGCGATCGCGAAGGACGCCGAGGGCCGTGAGTCGGCGAAGGACACCACCTTCACCACTCTGACCCCGAAGAACACCTTCATCGGCCACTACACGCCCGAGGACGGCTCGACCGTCGGCGTCGGCATGCCGGTCTCGGTCAACTTCACCCGGGGCATCACCAACCCGGCGGCCGTCGAGAACGCCATCAAGGTGACCGCCGAGCCGGCCGTCGAGATCGAGGGCCACTGGTTCGGCAACGACCGCCTCGACTTCCGCCCCAAGGAGTACTGGGCCGCGGGCACCAAGGTGACCGTCGAGCTCAACCTGGACGGCGTCGAGGGCCGTCCCGGTGTCTACGGCAAGCAGAAGAAGAAGGTCTCCTTCACCATCGGCCGCCGTCAGGTCTCCACCGTCGACGCCAGCGCCAAGACGATGAAGGTCGAGCGCGACGGCAAGATCATCAAGACGATCCCGATCACCGCGGGCGCCCCGTCCACGACCACGTACAACGGTCAGATGGTCATCAGCGAGAAGTACAAGGTGACCCGGATGAACGGCGCCACGGTCGGCTTCGGCGGTGAGTACGACATCAAGGACGTGCCGCACGCGATGCGTCTGTCGACCTCGGGCACCTTCGTCCACGGCAACTACTGGGCCTCGTCCGGCACCTTCGGCTCGGCCAACGTCAGCCACGGCTGTGTCGGTCTGCGGGACGCGCGCGGCGCCGGCGACGGGTCCACCCCGGCGGCCTGGTTCTACGACCGCTCGCTGATCGGTGACGTGGTGGTCGTGAAGAACTCGAAGGACAAGCAGATCGCTCCGGACAACGGCCTGAACGGCTGGAACATGTCCTGGTCGGAGTGGATCAAGTAGCTCTCCGAGCAACTTCGTACGGCGGACCCGGTGCTGTGAGCAACAGCACCGGGTCTCTTGTCGTTAACGACGGCTAACCTGCCGGGTATGACTGTGAACCTCGAAGTCGCCGAAGGCGTCGGCACCATCCGTCTCGACCGTCCCCCGATGAACGCCCTGGACATCGCCACCCAGGACCGGCTGCTCGAGCTGGCCCAGGAGGCGACCGACCGGGACGACGTGCGCGCCGTGATCCTGTACGGCGGCGAGAAGGTGTTCGCGGCGGGCGCGGACATCAAGGAGATGCAGGTCATGGACCACGCGGCCATGGTCAAGCGGTCGCGCGCGCTCCAGGACTCCTTCACCGCGGTCGCCCGCATCCCCAAGCCCGTCGTCGCCGCGATCACCGGCTACGCCCTGGGCGGCGGCTGCGAACTGGCCCTGTGCGCCGACTACCGGATCGCCGCGGACAACGCCAAGCTCGGCCAGCCCGAGATCCTGCTCGGCCTGATCCCCGGTGCCGGCGGCACCCAGCGGCTGTCCCGTCTGGTCGGCCCGTCGAAGGCCAAGGACCTCATCTTCACCGGCCGGATGGTCAAGGCCGACGAGGCGCTGACGCTCGGCCTGGTCGACCGCGTCGTTCCGGCGGCCGAGGTGTACGAGCAGGCCCACGCCTGGGCCGCGAAGCTCGCCCAGGGCCCCGCCATCGCGCTGCGCGCCGCGAAGGAGGCGGTCGACCAAGGCCTGGAGGCGGACATCGACACCGGTCTGGCGATCGAACGCACGTGGTTCGCCGGGCTGTTCGCGACGGAGGACCGCGAGCGCGGGATGCGCAGCTTCGTCGAGGAGGGCCCGGGCAAGGCGAAGTTCGTCTGAGTTCCGGCGGCCCGAGGCGGTCGGCGGACCCTACTCTCCAGTACCGTCGTCCGCCAAGGGCATATGCCAGGTGAATTCAGCGGAATTGTCGATTCCGGAGGCTCGATTCCGCCGGAACGGCCCCGCGGCCCGTTCCGTCCGGCCATGATGGGGGCATGGCGGGCCTGGAGGGTGTGGAACAGCCGCGGCAGCACGGCGGTGCGACCGCAGCACGGTGGGTACCGGCCGCCGATGACGAACAGGCCCTCAAGGCGCTGGAGTTGTACGGGAATCCGGCCGAGGAGGACGTGCGGCTGCCGTCCCGTCCCGAGTCCGCCGCCATCGCCCGCAGGCTCACCCAGTGCGTCGTACTGCGTCAGTGGGCCCTCTCCCCGCAGATCGCCGAGCACGCGGTCCTGCTCGTCTCCGAACTCGTCGGCAACGCCGTTCGGCACACCGGGGCCCGGGTCTTCGGGCTGCGGATGCTGCGCCGTCGTGGCTGGATCCGTATCGAGGTCCGTGACCCCTCGCGCGGGCTGCCGTGCCTCATGCCGGTCCAGGAGCTGGACATCAGCGGGCGCGGGCTCTTCCTCGTCGACAAGCTCTCCGACCGCTGGGGTGTGGATCTGCAGCCGCGCGGCAAGACGACCTGGTTCGAGATGCGCGTCTCGGACCGATGATCGCCGGCCTCCGGCTGCCCCTGGATGCACCGAAGCCCCCGTCCGCCTCTGTGGGGCGCCTGGGGGCTTCCGTGAGGACGGCCGTGGATCGGGGGGGTGTATCCACGGCCGTGAAAACGACCTGGCCCGGGTCAATGGGGGTCGTGTTCTCGACTATGGCAGACAGCGGGCCATCCCGCCAAAAGTCCCTACTGGGGCAAATTCGGTCAAAGGATGACAGTTCACCGATGAATCGTTGGTGACCTAGAGCACCCGCCTTGTAAATGGTGAATAAGTATGGCGTTCATCGCTTGTTTCCTCGATCCGCCCGCGTGATGGATGCCGGTGTGCGACCCGTAAACGTCCTGAATTGGCTTAATCGTTAGAAAACGGTCACTATGGGCCTTAAATGGGCGCGTGACCCTGACCGACCGCCGTGGCGCACTCCGGGCGGGCGCGGCGTCCGCCCTCGCGGGAGCGCTCACCACCGCCTGCGGCACGGACGGCCGCCCCCGGCCCGACGGCCCCGCGCCCGCCCCCAAGCCCGCAGCCCCGGCCCCCCGCCGCTACCCCGGCCGGCCCGTCGAGATCACGAGCGGGCCGCGCGACCGCCCCCGGGTCGCCCTCACCTTCCACGGCCAGGGCGACCCCGCCCTCGCCCGCGCCGTCCTCGCCGCGGCCGAGAAGGGCGGCGCCCGGGTCACCGTCCTCGCCGTCGGCGACTGGCTCGACGCCCACCCCGAGCTGGCCCGCCGGATCCTCGACGGCGGCCACGACCTCGGCAACCACACCCAGCGCCACCTCGACGTCAACGCGATGACCGAGGACGAGGCACACGCGGAGATCAGCGCCTGCGCCACACGGCTGCGCCGGCTCACCGGCTCCATCGGCAGCTGGTTCCGGCCCTCCAGGGGCCGGAACGCGAGCCCGGCCGTCCAGCGGGCCGCCCGCCGCGTCGGCTACCCGCACGTCCTCTCGTACGACGTCGACTCCCTCGACTTCACCTCGCCCGGCGCCGCGGCCGTCGTCCGCAACGTCACCGGGTCGATCCGCAACGGATCGGTGGTGAGCCTCCACCTCGGCTACGCCGACACGCTCGCCGCCCTGCCGCCCCTCCTCGCCGACCTCGACCGCCGCGGCCTGCGCGCGGTGACGACCACGGAGCTGCTGACCTGATGCTGCCACTCACCAAGCGTTCGAAGAGCCTCCTCGCCGCCGTGCTGCTCGCCGCGCTCGCCGGGTGCGGTGCCGCGGACGACGGGGCCGAGCCCCGCGGCGGCGCCAAGAAGGAGGCGGCGGCGCGCCCGGCCGTCCCGAAGGAGGCCGTCCCGGACGGCCTGCCCGGGATGCCGCCCCTCCTCGACCCCAAGGACGTCTACGCGGCCGACCGGCCCGGCCGGCTCTCGCCCGTGGTCAAGGACTTCCCGTCGCGGGTCTACGTGCCCAACACCAACTCCAACACCGTCTCCGTCATCGATCCGACGACCTACAAGGTGATCGAGACCATCCCGGTCGGCATCCAGCCGCAGCACGTCGTCCCGTCCTGGGACCTGAAGACGCTCTGGGTCAACAACAACCGCGGCCACACGCTCACCCCGATCGACCCCGCCACCGGGGTCGCCGGCAAACCCGTCGAGGTCCACGACCCGTACAACCTCTACTTCACGCCCGACGGCAAGTACGCCGTCGTCATGGCCTCCCTCGACCGCGAGCTGGTCTTCCGCGACCCGCACACCATGGACCGGAAGAAGACCGTCCCGGTCTCCTGCTACGGCGTCAACCACGCGGACTTCTCGGCGGACGGGCGGTACTTCGTCGTCTCCTGCGAGTTCTCCGGCGAGCTGCTGAAGGTCGACACGGCCAAGATGGAGGTCATCGGCCAGCAGAGGCTCCCCTTCCAGGGCGCGATGCCGCAGGACGTGAAGATCTCGCCGGACGGCAAGACCTTCTACATCGCCGACATGATGGCCCACGGCATGTGGGTCCTGGACGGCGAGAAGTTCACCACCCCGCGGCTGATGCCGACCGGCAAGGGCGCCCACGGCCTCTACGTCTCCCGCGACTCCAAGGAGATGTACATCCCCAACCGCGGCGAGGGCTCCATCTCGGTCTTCGACTTCGGGCAGAAGAAGCTGACGAAGAAGTGGTGGCTGCCGGACGGCGGCTCCCCGGACATGGGCGGTGTCTCGGCCGACGGCAAGGTGCTGTGGCTCTCGGGACGTTACGACTCCGAGGTCTACGCGATCGACACCAAGACCGGCAAGCAGCTCGCCCGCATCCCGGTCGGCGGCGGCCCCCACGGCCTCGCGGTCTACCCCCAGCCCGGCCGCTACTCCCTCGGCCACACCGGCGTGTTCCGTTAGGCCAGGGCACGGTCGGCCTCCGGACGGGCTGACTCGCCCGGTCGCGGGTCAGCCCGCCGTGAGCAGGGCCTCCGAGGCCACCGGGCGGTAGCCCGCCGCCTGGAAGACGCGCACGCTGCGGGCGTTGCCCGGGGACTGCTGCGCCCAGACCACGTCGCCCGGTGTCAGATGCCGGGCGGCGAGGGCCAGCGCCCGGCCGATCCCGCGGTGCCTGACCCCCTCGTCGACCTCGATCGCCGCCTCCCAGCGGCCCGCCACGCCCCGGCCCAGGACCACCACGCCGCCGTCGGCCGCCCACACCCGCACGTCGTCGCGGTACTTCAACGCCCGCGCCACCCGGGGATGCTCCGGGTCCTCGATCTCCCGCAGCGGCAGCTCCGGCTCCCCGGGCAGCGCCGTGGCGACCGTCAGCAGGTCGACGGTGTTCATGCGCCGGCCCGTGTGCCGCATCAGGGCGAGGAGGAACCCCGGGTTCATCGAGGCGGCCAGCGGGTCGCTCGCGGCGGCCGCCAGCTCCGCCCACACCCACGCGGGATCGGCGTCCGTGAAGACCACCGAGTGCGCGGTGAAGGCGAGGACGCCGGAGTCCCGGTCGTTCGGCGGCGGGACCACCACCGTCGAACCGTCCGGCGGCGGGAACTGCCCGCGGGCCGCCGCTGCCAGGATCCGTGCCACGTCGTCGCTCATGTCTCCCATGATCCGCCATGACCCGTCGTGGCCCGACGCCCGGACCCGGCGGAACGCCCGATAATCTGACCCCGTCATCGAAGCATCGAGAAGGGGCGGAAGCTGTGGCGGACATCGAGTCGGCGCGCAAGGCATTCGAGCGGTTCGACGTGGACGGGGACGGATTCATCACCGCCGCCGAGTACAAGAGCGTCATGGCGCAGCTGGGTGACTTCAACGTCACCGAGACGGTCGCGGAGGCCCTGATCGGTCAGCGCGACGGCAACGCCGACGGCAAGCTGTCCTGGGACGAGTTCTGGGCGGACCTCAACAAGGCCTGACCCCGCCGGGCGAGGACGGGCGGCGCCGTACCGCGATCCGTACGGCCCACCACGTACGTACGTACGTGAGTCGCCGCCGCCCGTCCGGCCCCCGCGCCACCTCCCACCGCGCGTCGCACCCCTCCTGGTGCCGCGCCCCCGTCGCGGCACCGAAAGCTGACAGGCGTCCTTCGTGGTTCGGTCCTGACCGTCAAATGTCTCGGTGCCGATACCGGTCCACCCCTGCTGTGCACAGCCGTGCGGTTGTCGATGCTGTTCTCCATTGCACCCTGGCAGCCGGATGGGCATGGGGTATGCCAGATCCGATGGGAGGACGATCACGTGCGCAACAGGTTCAATGGTGCGAATCCGCCAGTGACCTCCGTATTAACGAATCCCACGACCCGTACCCGGGCCCGTGTCGAAGTGCCGGTACGGCTGGCCGACGGAGGCTGGAAGACGGCCGAGATGGTCACCTTCGCCGAGCTGGGCGACGGGCAGGAGCACATCGCCGTGACCTTCGCGCCGAGCGCGGACGTCCCGCTGGTGCGGCTCCACTCCGAGTGCCTCACCGGTGACGTCTTCGGATCCGCACGCTGTGACTGCGGTCCCCAGCTCACCGAATCGATGCAGCTGCTCGCCGAGTCCGGCGGCATCCTGCTCTATCTGCGGCAGGAAGGCCGCGGCATCGGGCTCTACAACAAGCTCGACGCCTATCGCGTCCAGGACGAGCTCGGTCTCGACACCTTCGCCGCCAACCGCGAGCTGAACTTCTCCGACGACCTGCGCGACTACAGCGCGGCAGCGCAGATGCTCCGCGCGCTCGGCGCCACGCGGATCAGGCTGCACACCAACAACCCCGACAAGGCCGCGCAACTGACCTCGTACGGCATCACCATCGACGAGGTCGTGCCGACCGGGATCTTCCAGACCGAGCGCAACCGCCACTACCTGCGCGCCAAGGTCGAGCGCAGCGGGCACACCATCGAACTCGCGGGGGAGTCCATATGATCCGGCACCGGGGTCCGATCAGCGGCATCGCCGCCTGGCAGGACGCGTACGTCGCCACCGCCGGCTACGACAACCAGGTCATCTGCTGGGACCAGCGCACCGGGCGGGCGCTCGCGCGCTCCTTCCACGACCACCTGGCCAACCAGTGCACGTTCTCGCCCGACGGCCGCCACCTGCTCACCTCCTCCAGCGACTACACGGCCCGCCTGTGGACCGTGCCCGACCTGCGTCTCGTCGCCGTCTTCGCCGAGCAGCAGGACGACGTGGAGATGTCGGTCTTCCATCCGTCGAAGCAGCTGATCGCCACCGCCTCCCGTGACCACCGGGTGCGCGTGTACGACTTCGCCGGGCGGCTCGTCACCACCTTCGCCGGTCACACCGCCGACGTCATCTCCGTCGAATGGACCCGCGACGCCGACGAGGTGATCTCCTCCAGCGACGACGGCACCATCAAGCGCTGGTCCCTGGAGACCGGCGGCATGGTCGCCAATCTCGACATGGGCGGCGTGGAGACGGACACGATCGCCATCTCCTCGGGCGGCACCATCTTCGCGGGCAACGACGAGGGCCGGATCGTCGTCGTCGGGCCGACGGGGCAGACCGACGTGCCCGCCCACGAGGCGGGCATCAAGCGCCTCGTCCTCGACGACTCCCGCCACCTCCTGGTCAGCCTCAGCTACGACCGGACCATGCGGCTGTGGGACGTCTCCTCCGGCCGTCCGGAACTGCGCGACACCAGCGGTCTGCCCGACGACGTCTGGCCCCGATCCTGCGCGTTCGCCGGCAGCTCCCGGCTTGTCTTCGCCACCTTCGGGGCCGAGTACCGGGGTTACGACTACGAGGAGCGGGTCTGGGACACGGCAGAGGTCCCGCCCACCGGCGGGGTCAACGCCGTCCTGCCGGCCCCCGACGGCGCGCTGACCGTGGGCGACGCCGGAGTGGTGCGCCGGGACGGCGCGTTCGTGGCCGCGACCGGCAGCCTGTGCAACTTCCTCACGCCGCTGCACGGCCCGGTGCTCTCCGGTGGCCAGCTCGGCAAGGTCTTCGACGCGCTCACCGGCCGCGAGCTGTACCAGCACCGCTCACCGCTCAACTGCGGCGCGGCCTTCGAGCGGGACGGCGAGCGGTACGCGGTCGTCGGTGCGTACACCGGCGAGGGGCTGCTGCTGAAGCTCCGAGGCGGCGACGACATCGAGCACGTCGCGGACCTTCCCCTGCATGTGAACGCGGTCAAGGGAGTCGCCGTCTCCGGGGACTTCCTCTTCTCGGTGGCGGCCGATGCCTCGGCCACCTGGTACCGCATCTCCACCCTGGAGAAGGTCGCCACCGTCGAGGACGCGCACGACAGGATCGCCAACGGTTGCGCGGGCCTGGAGGACGGCTGGTTCGCGAGCGTGAGCCGTGACCTGAAGCTGCGCCTGTGGAACCCGGAGCGGCGCGCCGAAGTCCTGCCGACGCCGCACACCCACTCCATCAAGTGCGTCGCGGCCTCCGACGACGGCAGGCTCGTCGCCACCGGCAGCTACAACGGCCGGGTCGCCGTGTACGACCGCGTGGAGCGCGCCTGGACCGTGGTGGTCAGGCCCACCACGGCGGGCATCTCGGCGCTCGCGTACGACGCGGCGCGCAAGGTCTTCGCCGCCGCGTCCTACGACGGTCAGGTGTACCCGATCGGCGGCTGAGCCGCCGGCATCGCGGACCGGGGCCGGGGGGGGGGTGGGGTGGGACTCACCCAGCGCGCGGGGGCGCCGCGTGTCGGGGGGGGGGGGGGGGGGGGGCGTCCCCCCACCCCCCCCCCCCCCCGCCCCCCGTCCCGCGAGCGGACGCCATGTCTTCCCCCATCCCTTTCCTTGTCACTCTTTGACGAGAGGACCCGGCACCACATGGACAGCCATCCGATAGCCGACCGGTACACCGTCAGCCCCGCGGAGACATCGCAGGTGGACGAGACGGCGTACGCGGCCGTGCTCCACTCCGACTTCCGGGACCACTACGCCGACGGGCGCGACCTGTGGACCGGCGAGCAGGCGATGCGGGAGGCGCCGCGCGTGCTGTCGCGCGCGCTCGGCGACGCCCGGGACGCCCACATCCTCGACATCGGCACCGGCCACGGCCGTGACGCCGAGATCCTCCTGGCCGACGGACACCGCGTCACCGGCATCGACCTCATCGCCTCCCCCCAGTGGGAGACGATCACGGCGCGACGGCCCGGGCGGGCCCGCTTCCTCGTCACCCCCTTGACGGAGCTCCCCGGCAGGGCGGAGTACCGGGCCGTGCTCGACAACGGCTGTCTGCATCACCAGCATCCGGACAGCTACCCCCGCTATCTGCGCCGCGTTCGCGAACTGCTCCTGCCCGGCGGCCTGTTCACGGTCTCCGTCTTCCAGGCCGCGGGCGAGGCGGGCAGCCTCTTCGTCAACGCCGGCAAGCGGCTCTACCGCGAGTTCACCCCCGACGAGCTCAACCGTCTGGTCACCGCCCAGGGGTTCGAGCCGGTCGAGGTGCGGCAGGTGCCGCGCGGCACGGCGGGGCTCACCTATCTCCTGGGCACGTTCCGACGCACGGCGGACGGCGACCCGCGATGAGCGTCACCGGCGGCGGTCCGCCCGCACCGCGCGGCGCACGAAGGAGGCGTTGGGCCGCCGCCCTGGTGGCGGCGGTGTGCGCGGCCGGCCTGCTCGCCGCCTCACCCGCGGCCGCCGACCGGCCCGGGCCGGTGCCGGGAGCCGAGGCCGACGCGTCCGGCTGGGTCGGCTCCTGGGGTACGGCCCCGGCGCCCGCCGCGCCCGACGGCATCTCCCGGGACGGTCTGGACGACCGGACCGTACGCATGGTGGTGCACACCTCGATCGGCGGCGGCGAGTTACGGCTGCGGCTGTCCCACGCGTACGGCACAGGGCCGTTGACCCTGGGCCGCACGACGGTCGCGCTGCCCGTGCCGGGTTCCCCGGCGGCCGTCGTGCCCGGCAGCGCGCGGGAGGTCACCTTCGACGGCGGCGCGACGGGGACGACCGTGCCCGCGGGCTCCGAAGCGGTCAGCGACCCGGTGGCCTTCGACGTACCGGCCGGGGCGGATCTGACGGTCAGCGTCCATCTGCCGGAACCCACCGGGCCCACCACCTGGCACTGGCTCGCGCAGCAGCGCGGTCACGTCTCCGAGCCGGGCGACCACACCGGCGACCAGGCGGGGAGCGTGTTCACCCGCACCGAGACCTCGTGGTTCTTCCTCACGGGCGTGGACGTCCGCGGGGCGGACGCGCGCGGAACGCGTCCGCGGGGCGCGGTCGTCGCGATCGGTGACTCGCAGACCGACGGCGTGGGCTCCACCCCGGACGGCAACGGCCGCTGGACCGACGCCCTCGCGCGCCGCCTCGCCGCCGACCCGGCGACCGCGGGCATGGGCGTGCTCAACAAGGGCATCGGCGGCAACCGCGTGCTCCGCGACGGCACCGAGACCGACCGGCCGCAGCGCGGCACCCGTGCCCTGGGGCGCCTCGACCGGGACGCGATCGCCCAGGCCGGAGTGCGGACCGTCGTGCTCTACGAGGGCGTCAACGACCTCCAGCTCGCGCCGTACGCGACCGCGGACGACGTGCTGCAAGGGCTGCGGACGATGGCGCAGCGCCTGCGCGAACGAGGCATCCGCGTCCTGGTGGGCACCCTGACACCGTTCAAGGACTCGCCGTTCTGGACCGCGGACGCCGAGCGCGCCCGCGCCGAACTCAACACGGCGCTGCGCACCGCACCGGAGTTCGACGCCGTCGTGGACTTCGACGCGGCGGTCCGCGACCCCGCCGACCCCCAGCGCGTGCGCGCCGCCTACGACAGCGGCGACCACATCCACCTCAACGACGCGGGCTACCGCGCCCTGGCCGAGGCCGTACCGACCGCCGGTCTCACCGCCACCACGGGCCGCGCCCCGACGACCGACCGGAGGCTCCCATGACCAGCAGCACCTCCGCCGCCGCCCCGCCGGCGGTCATGGCCAACCCCAACACCCTGTCCGACCGGGCGGCCATGGGCCTGCCCGACACCTACACCGCCCGCACCGGGCCCTGGGCCCTGCGGGACCACCGCGACCTGTTCGGCGCCCCGGCCGTGACCCTGGTCTCGATCGCGGAGGATCCCGGCCGGCCCTTCTCCCGTCGGCACGCGGCGGGCACCGTCCTCGGCCTCGTCGGGGACCCGCGCGTCCGCCCCGACGACCCGCCGATGGCCACCGTCCCCGGTGCGCGCGTCCTGCTCGGCCTCGACCCGGAGTCCGTCGGACCGGTCACCGCCCGCTGGCGGCACGCGGGGGTGGAGGAGGACTGGATCGCCAAGGAGTGCCCCACGTACGAGATCGACATCGCGCCCTTCCGGATCGCGCTCCACCCGGTCACCAACGCCGAGTACCGCCGCTTCCTGGAGGACACCGGAGCCACCTGGCTGCCCACCTCCTGGCGGTTCGGGGTGTACCCCGAGACGCTCGGCAACCATCCGGTGTGGACGGTCCCGCCCGAGGCCGCCGACGCGTACGCGGCCTGGCTGGCGAACCGTACGGGCCGGGCGTTCCGGCTGCCGACCGAGGCCGAGTGGGAGTACGCGGCCTCCGGCGGCGACGGCCGGGACTTCCCGTGGGGGGAGACGTTCGCCGCCGACCGCGCCAACACCGTGGAGCACGGCCCGCTGACCACCACCCCCATCGGCGTGTACCCCGGCGGGCGTTCGCCGTTCGGCGTGCACGACATGGCGGGCAACGTCGAGGAGTACACGGCGGACGACTACCGCCCGTACCCCGGTGGAGCGGACGTCGCCGACGATCTGGCGCGGACCCGTGGCGCCTATCGCATCGCCCGGGGCGGCAGCTTCACCCGCTTCGGCGACCTGGCCCGCTGCCGACGGAGGCACGGCTGGTACGAGCGGGACATCTACGCGATGGGCTTCCGGCTTGCGGAGACGGCATGACGGCGGGGAGAGACGGCATGACGGCCGGGAGCGACGGTATGACGGCCGGGAGCGCCACGGCATCGGCCTCCTACGGCGCGTCGGTGCGCCCGGCCGAGGAAGCCGCCATGCGCAAGGCGATCGACCTCGCGGCCACCGCGCTGGGCGAGACCAGCCCCAATCCCGTCGTCGGCTGTGTCCTGCTCGGACCGGACGGCTCCCCGGTGGGCGAGGGATTCCACCGGGGGGCCGGCCATCCGCATGCCGAGGTCGAGGCCCTCGCCGCCGCCGGAGACCGGGCGCGGGGCGCGACCGCCGTGGTCACCCTGGAGCCCTGTGCGCACCAGGGGCGTACCGGCCCCTGCGCCGACGCGCTGCTGCGCGCGGGAGTCGCCCGGGTCCTCTACGCGGTGCCGGACCCGAACCCGTCCGCCGCCGGCGGTGCCCGGCGGCTGCGCGAGTCCGGTGTGGAGGTGGTGTCCGGAGTCCTGCGCGCGGAGGCCGAGCGCGGCAACGAGCTGTGGCTCACCGCTGTCCGGGCCTCCCGGCCGTGTGTGACATGGAAGTTCGGCGGCAGCCTCGACGGGAGATCGGCGGCGCCCGACGGCACGTCCCGGTGGATCACCGGGCAGCCGGCGCGGGAGGACGTCCACGCGCTGAGAGCCGCTCACGACGCCGTGCTGGTCGGCTCGGGGACCCTGCGCGCCGACGACCCGCACCTGGGCCTGCGACACGCGGTCTCCGGCCGTCCACCGCTGCGGGTGGTGCTGGACCGCGCGGGCGCCATCCCGCCCGGCGCACGGGTGCTCGACGACGCCGCCCCCACCCTGGTGGTCATCGGCCGGGGTGCGGCGAGGCCCCGACTGCCGTCGCGGCACGAGGTGGTGGAGCTCCCCGTCGTGGACGGCGAGCTCGACATCCGGGCACTGGCCGACGACCTGTACGCACGCGGCGTGCGCTCCTTGCTGCTGGAAGGAGGCGCCCGGCTGGCCGCGGCCTTCGCCGCCGGGGGGTTTCTCGACCGGGTCGTCGCCTATGTGGCGCCGGTGCTGCTCGGCGCCGGAGGCCGCCCGGTCCTCGACGACCTCGGCACGACGACCCTCGCCGACGCCGTCCGGCTGCGCCTCGACGAGGTGAGCCGCGTCGGTGAGGACGTGCGGCTCGTGCTGCGCGCCCGACCGCTGCCCGGGGAGTCGGGATGAGGCCCCGGATCGCGGTCGTGTTCCACAGCCGTCGGGGGACCATGCGGGCTCTCGCCCTGGCGGCGGCCGAGGGCGCGCGGGCCGGCGGAGCGCGCGTACGGCTGTTGCGCGTGACGGACGCGAGCGAGGACGGCGGCCCGTGGCCGGAACCGGTCGCCGGGCCGGACGACGTGCTGTGGGCGGACGGCCTGGTCCTGGCGACGCCCACCTACTTCGGCAATGTGTCCGCCACCTTCAAGCGGTTCCTGGAGTCGACGAGCCCCCTGTGGAAGCAAGGGCTGCTCGCCGACCGGCTGGTCACCGGGATGACGGCCTCCACCTGCACCCACGGCGGCCGGGAGGCGACGCTGCTGTCGCTCCATCAGACCGCCTACCACTGGGGCTCCTGGGTGGTCGGGGCCGATCCGGCGGACCCGGTGTTCCGGTCGCTGGGAGGCAATCCGTACGGCCTGTCGGCGGAGTCCCGGCCGCGCGGTACGGACGGGACCGGCACCGGAGCCGTCGAACAGCGGGCGGCCCGGCTGCTCGGCCGCCGGCTCGCCGAGCTGACCGCGCGGGCGCGGCCGACGATCGCCGCCCCCACCGCCGCGGGGCCGGTCAAGGTGACGGTGGTGCACTACGCCGACAGCGGTCCCGCACGCCTGCTGGCGCAGGAGTGCGCGGCGGGCGCCCGTTCCCTGGGCGCACGGGTCCGCTTGCGGCGGATCGGGGGCGCGAGCGGCTCGGCGCACGGGCACGCGGCAGGGTGGTCCGGTTCCCCGGCCGCGCCCGCCAGGCCGGCGGACGTGGCCTGGGCGGACGCGGTGGTCTTCGGAGGTCCGGCCCGACTGGGCGCCCTGGCCGCGCCGTTGCTGGACTTCGTCCAGTCGCTGGAACCGGCCGCCGGTCCGGGACCGCTGTCCGGGAAGCCCGCGAGCGGCTTCGTCACGACCGCCCGCCCGCACGCCGGCAGCGAGTCGGCGCTGCTCGCCTTCCACCATGTGCTGCTGCACGGCGGGGCGGTGGTGGTGCCGCCCGGTTACACCGATCCGTCGGTCTTCGAGGCCGGCGGCAATCCGTACGGCACCTCGCACCCGCTGACCGCGGGCGCCGTGCCGTCGCACGCCGTACGCGAGGCCGCCCGGCACCAGGGCCGGCGCGCGGCGCTGGCGGGCGACCTGCTGCGCCGCGCCGCGGCCGAGAACGCCGTGGGCACCACGGCCGCCGAGAACGTCCGGGAGATCGCATGAAAGGGAGGACACCGAGGTGAACGGGCAGCGCGACGCACTGCAGTACGACGAGATCGGGGAGACCTACGAAGGGTTCAAGGCGCTGCCGATGGCGCGCTACCCGGAGCGGGCGAGCTTCCTTCGGATGCTCGGTGACATCCGGGGGAGGTCCGTGCTCGACCTGGCGTGCGGCACGGGCTTCTACACCCGGCAGATCAAACGGCTCGGCGCGCGGGAGGTGCTCGGGGTCGACATCTCGGGCGAGATGGTGGCCGCGGCCCGGCGCATCGAGGAGGGCAAGCCGCTGGGCGTGCGCTACGCCGTCGCCGACGCCGCCGGACTCCCGGCCCCCGAGCGCCCCTTCGACGTGGCGACCGCCGTCTATCTGCTCAACTACGCCGATGACGGGGCCGCCATGGAGCGCATGTGCCGTGGCGTGCACCGGAGTCTGGTGCCGGGGGGCGAGTTCCTCGTGCTGACCCAGGCGCCCGACTTCCGCTTCGACGGGCCGCCCACCGACAAGTACGGCTTCCGGTACGTGCCGGTGGGGGAGGGGGCGACCGGGCCGCGGGTACGCATCACGGCGCTGCTCGACCCGCCGGTCGAGTTCGTCACGAACTACCCGCGCCGCGAGGTGTACGAGCAGAGCCTTCGGGCGGCGGGCTTCGACGAGGTGACCTGGGTGCCGCTGGAGGTGCCGGACGACGGCGTACGGGCCATGGGCGAGCCGTACTGGGCGGACTTCCTGGCCAATCCGCCCCTGGTGATGCTGCGCTGCCGCGCCTGACGGATCGGACATGAGCGAGGGGGGGGGGGGGGGGGGGGCGGGGGGCCCCCCCCCCCCCCCCCCGCGGCGCGCCCCCCCCCCCCGGGCGGGGGGCCCGCGGCGGGGGGCGGGGGCGGGGCGCTGA